>NZ_JABWMS020000045.1:0-35719 GCF_013369155.2 Escherichia sp. 94.0001
GACGTTTTAAACGTATCGGAAGACGTTATTTATTATAATAAAAAACAACACTCTAAATATAAAATTATTTCTTTCAGTAATTATAAAAGCCGAAAACAGAACTCAAAAACAATCTGGCTAAATAAAAGTAATTAAATTTGCTTTAAGGAAAAATTTTCTATGTACACACAGACCCTGTATGAGTTAAGTCAGGAGGCTGAACGCCTGTTACAGCTTTCTCGCCAACAGTTGCAGTTACTGGAAAAAATGCCTCTCTCTGTACCCGGAGACGATGCGCCACAACTGGCTTTACCCTGGAGTCAGCCTAATATCGCCGAACGTCACGCGATGCTGAATAATGAGTTGCGTAAAATTTCCCGACTGGAAATGGTGCTGGCGATTGTCGGTACTATGAAAGCAGGGAAATCAACCACCATTAATGCTATTGTTGGTACGGAGGTTCTGCCTAATCGCAATCGCCCAATGACTGCGCTGCCGACGCTTATTCGCCATACGCCCGGGCAAAAAGAACCGGTACTGCATTTTTCACATGTCGCGCCAATCGACTGTTTAATTCAACAATTACAACAGCGCCTGCGTGACTGCGATATTAAGCATCTGACCGATGTGCTGGAAATAGATAAAGATATGCGTGCGCTTATGCAGCGGATCGAAAATGGCGTCGCTTTCGAAAAATATTATTTGGGTGCCCAGCCTATTTTTCATTGTCTGAAAAGTTTGAATGATTTGGTGCGACTGGCGAAGGCGCTGGACGTCGATTTTCCTTTTTCTGCTTACGCCGCCATTGAGCATATTCCCGTGATTGAAGTGGAGTTTGTCCATCTGGCGGGGCTGGAGAGTTATCCCGGTCAGTTGACGTTACTGGATACCCCTGGGCCAAATGAAGCCGGGCAACCGCATCTGCAAAAAATGCTTAACCAGCAGCTGGCTCGCGCCTCGGCGGTACTGGCGGTGCTGGATTATACGCAACTGAAATCGATCTCCGATGAAGAGGTCCGTGAGGCGATTTTGGCGGTGGGGCAATCGGTGCCGCTGTATGTGCTGGTCAATAAGTTCGATCAAGAGGATCGTAACAGTGACGACGCCGACCAGGTGCGGGCACTGATTTCCGGGACGCTGATGAAAGGCTGTATTACGCCACAGCAGATATTTCCAGTGTCGTCGATGTGGGGCTACCTGGCGAATCGGGCGCGTAATGAGTTAGCCAACAACGGTAAGTTACCCGCGCCAGAGCAACAACGCTGGGTGGAAGATTTTGCCCATGCCGCGCTCGGCAGGCGCTGGCGTCATGCCGACCTGGCGGACCTCGAACATATTCGTCATGCTGCCGATCAGTTGTGGGAAGATTCGCTGTTCGCCCAGCCAATTCAGGCGTTGCTTCATGCCGCTTACGCTAACGCCTCGTTGTATGCTCTGCGATCTGCCGCGCATAAACTGTTGAATTACGCGCAGCAGGCGCGGGAATACCTGGATTTTCGTGCGCACGGGTTAAACGTCGCTTGTGAACAATTGCGGCAAAATATCCACCAGATCGAAGAAAGTTTGCAGCTATTTCAACTCAATCAGGCTCAGGTGAGCGGCGAGGTTAAACATGAAATCGAGCTGGCCCTGACCTCCGCCAACCTCTTTCTGCGTCAACAGCAAGATGCGGTGAATGCCCAGTTAGCCGCGTTGTTTCAGGATGATTCGGGGTCATTAAGCGAGATTCGTACCTGCTGTGAGACACTGTTACAGACGGCGCAGAACACCATCAGTCGCGACTTTACGCTGCGTTTTGCCGAGCTTGAATCCACTCTTTGCCGGGTGTTAACCGATGTTATTCGGCCCATTGAGCAACAAGTCAAAATGGAATTGAGCGAGTCAGGGTTTCGTCCTGGGTTTCATTTTCCTGTTTTTCACGGCGCAGTTCCCCACTTCAACACTCGCCAGTTGTTCAGTGAAGTCATCTCCCGCCAGGACGCAATGGACGAGCAGAGCACGCGTTTAGGCGTTGTGCGTGAGACTTTTTCGCGCTGGTTGAATCAGCCCGACTGGGGACGGGGAAATGAGAAATCCCCGATAGAGACGGTTGATTACAGTGCGTTGCAACGAGCATTAAGCGCAGAAGTCGATCTTTATTGCCAACAAATGGCTAAAGTTCTGGCAGAGCAGGTCGATGAATCTGTTACGGCAGGCATGAATACTTTTTTCGCTGAGTTCGCTTCATGTTTGACGGAATTACAGACGCGTTTACGCGAAAGTCTGGCTCTGCGTCAACAAAATGAATCGGTGGTCAGGCTGATGCAGCAGCAATTGCAGCAGACTGTGATGACTCATGGCTGGATTTACACCGACGCTCAGCTGTTACGCGATGATATTCAAACACTTTTCACGGCAGAACGATATTGACCAAGACGTTACTGGACGGCCCCGGTCGCGTGCTGGAGTCGATTCATTCCCGCTTTTTAGTGGATCTGGCGCAGGGCGATGATGCCCGCCATCCACAAGCCCATCAGCAGCAGTTTCGTGAACGACTGATGCAGGAACTTCTTGCGCGCGTGCAGCTTCAGGCATGGACGAACGGCGGCATGTTAAATGCGCCGCTTAGCCTGCGTCTGACATTGGTGGAAAAACTGGCGTCGATGCTGGATCCCGGTCATCTGGCGCTGACGCAGATCGCGCAGCATCTGGCGCTGCTGCAAAAAATGGAGCACCGCCAGCACTCTGCTTTCCCGGAGCTCCCCCAGCAAATTGCCGCCTTGTATGAGTTGTTTTCAGCCCGTTGTCGCTGGAAGGAAAAGGCGTTAACGCAACGAGGATTACTGGTACAGGCCGGTGATCAGAGTGAGCAAATTTTTACCCGCTGGCGTGCTGGGGCGTATAACGCCTGGTCGTTGCCTGGGCGCTGTTTTATCGTTCTGGAGGAGTTGCGCTGGGGGGCATTTGGCGATGCCTGCCGTCTGGGAAGCCCGCAAGCGGTGGCGTTGTTGCTGGGTGATTTGCGCGAGAAAGCGACACAACATCTGGCAGAGAGTATCAATGCGGCACCGACCACGCGTCACTATTACCATCAGTGGTTTGCCTCTTCGACCGTTCCGACGGGAGGGGAGCATGCTGATTTTTTAAGTTGGCTGGGAAAGTGGACCACGGCAGATAAACAACCCGTTTGCTGGTCAGTGACCCAACGCTGGCAAACTGTCGCGCTGGGGATGCCACGACTCTGTTCAGCGCAGCGTTTGGTGGGGGCAATGGTCGAGGAAATCTTCTCTGTAAATTTGGCGTAAATAATCAGTTACATCAATGAGTCCTAAACGAAATCCATGTGTGAAGTTGATCACAAATTTAAACACTGGTAGGGTAAAAAGGTCATTAACTGCCCAATTCAGGCGTCAACTGGTTTGATTGTACATTCCTTAACCGGAGGGTGTAAGCAAACCCGCTACGCTTGTTACAGAGATTGCATCCTGCAATTCCCGCTCCCCTTTTGCGGCCGTCGCGCTGATTTTTCTGGCGTTTGCGGAAATGGGCCAACTCTGCGAGGAAAGCTATGCTGAAAAGGAAAAAAGTAAAACCGATTACCCTTCGTGATGTCACTATTATTGATGACGGTAAACTGCGTAAAGCCATTACCGCAGCATCACTGGGTAATGCAATGGAATGGTTCGATTTTGGT
Source organism: Escherichia sp. 94.0001 (assembly GCF_013369155.2). NCBI lineage: Bacteria > Pseudomonadati > Pseudomonadota > Gammaproteobacteria > Enterobacterales > Enterobacteriaceae > Escherichia > Escherichia sp. 94.0001. The sequence continues at coordinate 3,653 of NZ_JABWMS020000045.1, forward strand.
GTTTATGGTTTTGTTGCTTACGCATTAGGTAAAGTTTTTTTCCCGGGGGCTGACCCCAGCGTGCAGATGGTTGCTGCACTTGCCACTTTCTCCGTTCCCTTTCTGATTCGACCGCTTGGCGGACTCTTCTTTGGTATGTTGGGCGATAAATATGGTCGCCAGAAGATCCTCGCTATCACTATTGTGATTATGTCGATCAGTACGTTCTGTATTGGTTTAATACCGTCCTACGACACGATTGGTATTTGGGCACCGATTCTGCTGTTGATCTGTAAGATGGCACAAGGTTTCTCGGTCGGCGGTGAATATACCGGGGCGTCGATATTTGTTGCGGAATACTCCCCTGACCGTAAACGTGGCTTTATGGGCAGCTGGCTGGACTTCGGTTCTATTGCCGGGTTTGTGCTGGGTGCGGGCGTGGTGGTGTTAATTTCGACCATTGTCGGCGAAGCGAACTTCCTCGACTGGGGCTGGCGTATTCCGTTCTTTATTGCTCTGCCGTTAGGGATTATCGGGCTTTACCTGCGCCATGCGCTGGAAGAAACTCCGGCGTTCCAGCAGCATGTTGATAAACTGGAACAGGGCGACCGCGAAGGTTTGCAGGATGGCCCGAAAGTCTCGTTTAAAGAGATTGCCACTAAATACTGGCGCAGCCTGTTGACATGTATTGGTCTGGTAATTGCCACCAACGTGACTTACTACATGTTGCTGACCTATATGCCGAGTTATTTGTCGCATAACCTGCATTACTCCGAAGACCACGGGGTGCTGATTATTATCGCCATTATGATCGGTATGCTGTTTGTCCAGCCGGTGATGGGCTTGCTGAGTGACCGTTTTGGCCGTCGTCCGTTTGTGCTACTTGGTAGTGTTGCACTGTTTGTGTTGGCGATCCCGGCGTTTATTCTGATTAACAGTAACGTCATCGGCCTGATTTTTGCCGGGTTACTGATGCTGGCGGTGATCCTTAACTGCTTTACGGGCGTTATGGCTTCTACCTTGCCAGCGATGTTCCCGACGCATATCCGTTACAGCGCGCTGGCGGCGGCATTTAATATTTCGGTGCTGGTTGCCGGTCTGACGCCAACGTTGGCGGCCTGGCTGGTCGAAAGCTCGCAGAATCTGATGATGCCTGCCTATTACCTGATGGTAGTGGCGGTGGTTGGTTTAATCACCGGCGTAACCATGAAAGAGACGGCGAATCGTCCGTTGAAAGGTGCGACACCGGCGGCGTCAGATATACAGGAAGCGAAGGAAATTCTCGTCGAGCATTACGATAATATCGAGCAGAAAATCGATGATATTGACCACGAGATTGCCGATTTGCAGGCGAAACGTACCCGCCTGGTGCAGCAGCATCCGCGAATTGATGAATAAGCTGAAACGGATGGCCTGATGTGATGCTGTCTTATCAGGCCAATTGAACTCTTAAGGTTCACTTAATCTCTGACGCGCATACTCTCCTCCAGGTTAACGGAGGAGAGTGCAATGAAAAACCGTGTTTATGAAAGTTTAACTACCGTGTTCAGCGTGCTGGTGGTCAGCAGCTTTCTTTATATCTGGTTTGCCACGTACTGATCTTTTTTCAGCCGTATCCAGGCCCGTGTGCCAGAAGTCTCTTGCCGGTTTTGCAGGAAAAACTGCCCGTGATGCAACTGTGTAATGCGGCTGACAATACTTAACCCCAGACCAATCCCGCCATAACGGCTGTCCATACGTACAAACGCTTTACTCAACTCCCCGCATTTACTCTCATCAATACCCGGTCCTTCATCTTCAACGGCCATGACCGCTCCGCCATCTTCTTGCAGCTTAATCATAATGTTGCTGCCTTGCGGGCTGTAACGATGGGCATTTTCTACCAGGTTTCGCAATAACATCCGCAGCAGGGTTGCATCACCCTGAACGGTGATGTCGGCGGCGCTCTCTGGCAATAGCAGGGTTTGCTGGCGCTGGTCGAGCATGGTACTGAGTTCGTCATACGAGGGGAGAATGACATCTTCCAGCAGTTTTACATGTTGATAATTACCGGAAGAAAATGACTGTCCGGCACGCGCCAGTTGCAGTAGCTGGGAGACACTCTCCATCATCTGATCAAGTCGTGCCACTAACGGTGCTACATCAATGTGATGCGTTTTCGCCAGCAGTTCCAGATGCAAACGCACCCCCGCCAGTGGCGTTCGCAGTTCGTGCGCGACGTCAGCGGTAAACAACCTTTCGTTATCCAGCGTGTTGGTCAGGCGACTGACCAGATCGTTTAACGCTGAAACCACCGCTTCGATTTCGAGGGTGGCGCTGTGAATGGCAATGGGCGTTAAGTTGTCGGCGGTGCGCGCTTCCAGCTCTTTTTGCAGCTCCGCCAGCGGGCGGGTGATGCGGCGTACCGCCTGATAGCAGATAAATAGCGTCAGGCTGACCATAAAGACTCCAGGGACAATCAGGCTGGCGACCGCCTCGCGGATCTCACGCATGATGTGGCGATCGTTATTGCGATTGTCGCGTAACGCCTGCTCAAACAGCTGAATCTGCTCGGTACTTTCATGCCATAGCCAGAAGACGCTGATCAACTCAAACACCAACAAAATGGCCCCAATGGTCAATATCAGCCGTTGGCGCAGCGATATTGGTCGGCGCAGAAAACGCATCAGATTCAATTAGTTTTCCTCATTCGCGACCAGCATATAGCCAAAGCCGCGCACGGTGCGGATACGGGCTTTGCCCACTTTGTCGCGCAGATTGTGGATATGCACTTCAAGAGTGTTGGTCGAGGGTTCGTTGTCCCAGTTATAGATGTCGTTGTAGAGAATTTCCCGATGCACCGGACTGCCTGCTTTAAGCATTAACCGTGATAGCAGAGCATATTCTTTGGGCGTCAGAATCAACTCTTCACCGTCCATCCATACCTGACGGCGACCCATATTCAGCGTCAGATTGCCAACAATCAACTCACTTTCGCCCTGATTATTATGGCGTCGTAGCAGGGCGCGGATACGGGCATGTAACTCTTCCAGCGCAAAAGGCTTTACCAGGTAGTCATCGGCACCGACATCCAGCCCGGCGATTTTGTCGGTAAGGGTATCGCGGGCGGTGAGAATTAACACCGGCAGGGTGTATTTTTTCTGCCGGATTCGGGCGAGAAAATGCAGCCCATCTTCGTCGGGTAACCCTAAATCCAGTACCACCAGGCTGTAATGACCGGTCTCAAGGCTTTGTTCCGCCATCCGCGCGGTTGTCACGCCATCGCACGCGTAGCCTTCGGTTTGCGCCGCCAGAATCAATCCCTGCAATAACAGCGTATCGTCTTCAACAATCAGAATTTTCATTCACTCACTCTCCTGCAAGTTTGCAGAATATCATCCGCAGCCTGGTAATACTTCGTCTCAACGCCAGTTAATCCCAATAGCGTGGAGAATAAATTGTCTTGTGAATAGTGTTGCGTTTGCGCCTGTTTCTGTAGGCAACTTTGGTCAACCTGATACCGTTTTTGATAATCCTCAGACAGCCACAGCAGCATCGGCACCTGTTTTTGGCTATCCGGGGCGATGGCATAAGGCAAACCGTGCAGATAGATGCCATTTTCACCTAACGATTCACCGTGGTCAGAAAGATAAACCAGGCTGGTGGTAAATTTATCCTGATGTTCTTTCAGTAGATTAATTGCTTTATCAACAATATAGTCGACGTAGACCAGCGTATTGTCGTAAGTGTTTACCAGTTGCTCTTGGGTACAGGTCTGGATCTCGTTGGTGTCGCAGGTAGGGGTAAATTTCCTGAACTGTGGCGGATAGCGATTGTAATAGGTCGGGCCGTGACTGCCGATGGTGTGTAAGACAATTACGCCATCACCTTGCAGGTTATTGATGTACTCTTCCAGCCCGTGGAAAAGCACTTCGTCATAACATTCGCCGTTGATACACTGACCAGGCAGGTTCAGCGCAGTGACGTTCTGGTGAGGCACGCGATCGCAGGCACCTTTGCAGCCACCATCGTTGTCATTCCACAGCACGTTTATGCCCGCCCGCTGAATGATATCCAGCACGCCTTCCTGATGTTGTGCCAGTTCTTCTTTGTAATGCTCACGCGGCATATCCGAGAACATGCATGGTACTGAAACTGCCGTTGCCGTGCCGCAAGACGCAGTATTGGGGAAATAGACCACGTTATCTTTCGCCAGCCGCGGGTTCGTTTCACGCGGGTAGCCGTTGAGGGAGAAGTTCTCCGCCCGCGAGGTTTCGCCGACAATCAAAATGGTCAAATTTTTACGTTTCTCGTTCTGCATTAACGGGTTGCGGTGCGCGTCTTCACCAATTCGCACCAGCGGCAGATTTGCTAGTCGCTGATGGGAGTACCATGACCAGCTGGCAATAATGCTGTTAGAGGGGCTTAAGGACTTCACCAGCTCTTTGTTGTTGCGAAACAGCGAGGCGTAGTCTTTATAAAACAGTGCGGCGACCAGCAGAATCAGGAGCACAGAAACCAGAATATTGGCTCCACGGAAAAGAACACTGCGCAGGCGCGAGGTGGCCGGTTTGATTTTAATCCAGCAGGCAATTAGCGCAGCAAGTACGCCGCTGAGTCCCAGCGTTAATAACATTTGCGGTGTCATCAGCGCATAACTTTCTGCTGGGGTGGTATCAATAATATTGGCAATCATCGAGCGGTCGATGACGATGCCGTAAGTCATTATGAAATATTGTGCAGCCGCGCCAACCAGAATAAACAGGCAGGCCAGCGGTCGATTAAGCCATAAGAAAGAGCTTAGTGTCAGGACAATATTAATCACGCTGAAGGCGACGACCGGCATCGACAAGAAAACCAGTACGTTATGCAGCGAGTCCAGCGGCAGCGCCTGCAACACCTGTTTAAAAAAGGCAATATTCAGGCAGATAGAGATATAAAAAGCGGCCAACAATAGCCAGGCGAGTAAATTCAAAGAGGGTCTTTTTAGTAGGCGCTTCAACATCACGGTGTTTCCATCGAACAAAGTGCGCATATGCTCGCAAAGCAAAATTAAGCCAACCTTAAGTTCTTAAGGTTGGCTTTTATGTTTGCTGGATTAAGGGGAATTAATCTTTGCTTATTGGTGCATCTAAGGGATACGGGTTTTTATGCAGCCGGTTGTAATTCAGCGCATACATGGCGGTGATGACCATCAGGGTGACAAATGACCACATAACCTCTTTCGCGCCGGACCCTACTACGGCCCAGATGCAGTAGAGGAAGGCAATGGTAGTAACAGCCAGATATGCCGGGCGTGCTTTACCAAAGTGGCCGTGGCCGAGCAGCAGTAACGCCGCACAGGTGTAAAGATATGGCACCAGTGTAAAGATGACCGACACGGAAGAAACCAGACCGAATTCTTTGGTCGCGTTTGGCGAAATGCTGCTGAGCTGGAAGATGGTCATCAAAATTCCGACGATAATCAGCCCCGCCACTGGCGTACCCGCTTTGTTTACACGAGCAAAAATCGGTGGGAACAGCCCGTCATCGGCAGCGGCTTTCGCCGTTTGACCCGCCAGCAATGTCCAGCCGCCCAGTGAACCTAAGCAACCCGCAGCTGCGCAGAAAGAAACAATGGCCCCGGCGGTGTCACCCAGCGCCATCCGTGCGGCATCACCGAATGGCGAAGCAGAAACGCGCAGTGCGGCATTAGGGATCATCCCCATAATCGCGGTGGTAGAAAGTACATAGCAAACGGCGGCAATCAATACCCCACCAATGGTGGCGATAGGGACGTTGCGTTTCGGGTTTTTCACCACACCTGCGGCAACGGAGGCACTTTCCACACCGATGAACGACCACAGCGTAACGTTAAGGGTACTTTGAATCGCGCCGAAGGTGCCCAGGCCGCTGACGTTCCATGCCGCCATATAGGTTTCACCACGGAACCAGAACCAGCCAAATACGGCAATCCCGACGATGGGGATCAGCGCCAGCACGGTGGCAACGGCCTGCACGCGGGTGATCATTTTCGGACCGACAATGTTCAGCAGGACGAAGATCCACAGCACCACGACGCAGGTGATGGTTAATACCAGTGGATCTTTCAGAATCGGGAAGAAGTAACTTAAATATCCTACGCCAATGACCACCATGGCGATATTGCCGATCCAGCAGGCCAGCCAGTAGAGGACGTTGGTTTGATAACCGAGAAACGGGCCAAAGCAGCGGCGGGCGTAAGCGTAAGAACCACCAGGACTTGGGTCGAGGAACGACATTTTGGCGTATACCATCGAGAGCCCCAGCGCACCGATAATCGTCACCAACCATCCATAAATGGCAATCCCGCCAGTGGAGGCCAGGTTTGCAGGTAACAGAAAAACACCTGACCCCATAATATTCCCCGACACCATCAGGGTGACGGGGATTAAGCCCACTTTGTGAGCATCAGCATCCGAAGACATAATTAAACTCCTGCGAAGGCGAGCTTCGTGACAATAAATTACGTCATATCATACGCCTGCATTCGATAGTTGAATTATTATCGACCGGGTTATCGCTGATGCCGTTATTAATATAGCTCTTCGTTAAGGTTAAAAATCAGGCGACAGTGCGTTCTCTGTGCTGACTAACATAATGCAGAGGCGTCATACCGTAGAAGTCTTTAAAGACAGAAATAAAGTACGACGTACTGTTGTAGCCACACGACTGTGAGACCTGAGAGATATTTTTACCGTCCATCATTAATTCATTGACGGCATAACGCATGCGGCAGGTGGTGATTATTTGGCTATAACTGGTGTTTTCGCTTTTCAGCTTTTTCTTTAACAGACTTGGGCTAAGACATAAACAACTGGCTACCATACTAAGATTCCAGTCTTTGTGGATATCGCTTTCAATAATTTGATAAACGCTGTCACTTACACAATTACGTAACATATACATCATTAATGAAAGGAATTTTTTACTGTCGAGAAAACGGGATAGCACAGTGAATAATAATGCACGTGTTCGTTCCTTTTCTGACTCAGTTTCAGCGGGCATCATGCTATGTTGCGCGGCAACGCGAAAGACGTCTGGCGTCAGGCATGGCAGGGTGAGGATGGGCGTAGCACTACGTTGCCATACTGGTATTTGCGAGAGATCTTTATTCAGAAACCGGAGGTAATCTTTGATGATGTCGTGACTAATATGAGCAACCAAAGTGTTATTAAGAGAGGAGACGTCTATAATATTATTTTCACAATTTAATAACGCCATATGGTTAGCTTTAAGGCTAATAGGTTCTTTCCCATTCACCCTTATCCAGACATCTTTTTCAGTCAATAAAACAATACAAGGTTGGTCGCTGCAAATCCTCATACATGTACTCCTGAGTGCGAATAAAAGACCAGTTCTCGCTAAAGCAAAGCGATACCGGGAAATGGTTATATAATTGTATGATGAATATAAACATGCATAAAAATAACGAGTTTTACTAATATTACAAATTTTTATAGTAATTTCTCATGTACATATTTTTTTTACAGGATAAATAACAGGCGAAAAAAAGCGCGGGGTGGGACCGCGCAAAAAGTATGACATTTTTGTTTGCAGCAATTTTTATGAAAACGTTGCCATACTAAAAAGGCCTCAAGCCAGGCGGCGTAATGTTATTTAACAATTACGCCTTCAGCGGAATAGTGGTTACGCTTTCACACACATGACGTGGTAAATACCGTCAATAATTTCAGTCCCTTCAGTTTCGTGTTCAAATCCAGGGAAATGATGGTCCCAGGATTGCAGGGAGCGTAAATAACTTACCTGTGGACTGTTTTTATCGCCGAAGTTTTCACCAGACAGTAGCATCGGGATTCCTGGCGGATACGGGATAACTGAGTTTGCCGCGATGCGTCCAGGCAGATTTTCAATGGATACCAGTTCGACATTGTTATCGACAATTGCGTTGTACGCTTCACGCGGGGTGATTTCCGCCACCGGCAGGCCGGAATAGGCTTCGTTCAACCGTGCGCCAGGGTTATTTTCTTTTAGCCAGGCAAACATGGTGTCACCCAGATCGTGAATCCCCATATTCGCGTAAGTGTCAGGATATTGTTCAACAAGTTCCGGCATGACCTGCGCCAGCGGTGTGTTGGCGTCGTAGTGGCGTTTGAAGGAGCAAAGGGTGTTAACCAGAGTTCCCCATTTCCCACGGGTTACGCCCATAGAGAACAGGAACATAATTTGGAAGTCAGTGGTGCGGGTAGGCACAATGCCGTGGCGACCAAGCCAGGCCGTGACCAGCGCCGCCGGAACACCGGTTTCTTCCAGTTCACCATCTTCACCCATTCCTGGTGCGAGAATGCTGACTTTAATTGGGTCGAGCATACTCCAGTTATCCGGAATATCTTTGAAGCCGTGCCAGCTTTCGCCCGGATGCATTACCCAGCAGTCCTGAACGGTGGTCAGCAGTTTGGTTGGCGCGTCAGCAAAGTCGTAGGTTTTGCCGGTTTGTGGATCGGTGACCACTTCTTTGTTCCACGGTTTGAAGAACCAGCTACCGTCATGGGTGAACTCTTTATACAGCCGTGCCATCGCTTGACGGAAATCAACCGCTTCGTCGATCACTTCCTGGGTCAGTGACAGGCCGCTGTTGCCGTCCATCATCGACACCGCCACGTCGTTAGATGCACAGATGGCATACAGCGGGGAGGTGGTGGCATGCATCATGTATGCCTGGTTGAAGCGGGAGAAGTTAATCGCCCCACGACCTTCACGCACATGAATGTAAGAGGCCTGTGACAGCGCATTCAGCAGTTTGTGGGTTGAGTGGGTGGCGAAAACGGTAGGACCGTTGTGATCGCCAGGTTCACCGCGCATGGCATAGTGATCGGCATAGATCGGGTTGAAACGTGCATAGCCGTACCAGGCTTCGTCAAAGTGCAGACGATCGGAAGTTTTTTCCAGCAGATCCTGCGCTTCTTTAGCGTTATAACACACGCCGTCATAGGTGCAGTTGGTTACCACGCAGTAAGACGGTTTTTGCCCGGCTTTGTCTTTGGTCAGCGGGCTTTCACTGATTTTCTTCTGCAAGGTTTCAGGTTGCATTTCCTGCGGATAAATTGGCCCGATAATGCCGTAGCGGTTGCGGCTTGGCACCATGTAGACCGGTTTCGCGCCTGTCAGCATCAAGCCTTGTTCGATGGATTTATGGCAGTTACGGTCAACGACCACTACATCGTTATCGGTCATGCAAGCCTGCATGATGGTACGGTTAGAGCCGGAAGTACCGACGACTACCGACCAGGAGCGATCGGCACCAAATACGCGTGCGGCATATTTTTCGCTTTCGCCAAATGCGCCAGTATGGTCAAGCAAAGAACCGAGGGAAGTCCGTTCGATGCCCATGTCGGTGCGGAACAGATTTTCACCATAGTAGTCATGGTAGAAACGTCCGGCGGGTGTTTTGGTAAAGCCAACGCCGCCCTGGTGGCCTGGCGCTGCCCAGGAATATTCATGGATGTCGCTATATTTCATCAGCGCGCTGAACAGTGGCGGCAACAGCTGCTGGCGGTAGCGGGTCATTGCGGCAACGGCGCGTCCGGCGATAAAGTCGGCGGTATCTTCCAGAATCCAGGCGAATTCATCGACAAGCTCCAGCAGATCTCGGTCTATTGCGGCGAGGGCTTTTTCCCGATCGCCCAACAGGAAGACCGGCACGTTTTGTTGGCGCTCATGAAGCTTACCGATCAATTGTCTGACGTTTTGATGTTCGTCCGGATGTTCCATTTGATAGCTGAACATCAGGCAGTCAATGGCTTCGTTTGAAGAGAGAATGGCAAAGCCATCATCAAAGGAGGTGGATTTAATCACGGTAACATTTTGCTGGCTTAAAGCATCTGCCAGACGCTCAACGGCGTTACCGACCCAGGTGTCCTGATGGAGAAACTCGCTTTCAACAATTAATACTTTCATCATTGCTTACCCGGTTATGAAGGAATCTTCGTTGCGGGCAAGTATCTTCCGGCCTTTTCGGGCTGTAAAGCGCATGAAAAACAAACATTTTTTAAATATTCATTTTTATAAACAATATGTTATGTGATTATTTTTATTTATTTTCACTGCTTATTATCGACGGCTAAACTATTTTTTTGGCTGATACTGATATCGTCTTTAGCCGGGAAACGTCTGGCGGCGCTGTTGGCTAAGTTTGCGGTATTGTTGCGGTGACATGCCGACATATTTGCCGAACGTGCTGTAAAAACGGCTACTCGAACGAAAGCCTGCCGTCAGGGCAATATCGAGAATACTTTTATCGGTATCGCTCAGTAACGCACGAACGTGGTTGATGCGCATCGCAGTAATGTACTGTTTCATCGTCAATTGCATGACCCGCTGGAATATCCCCATTGCATAGTTGGCGTTAAGTTTGACGTGCTCAGCCACATCGTTGATGGTCAGCGCCTGATCATAGTTTTCGGCAATAAAGCCCAGCATCTGGCTGACATAAAATTGCGCATGGCGCGAGACGCTGTTTTTGTGTGTGCGCGAGGTTTTATTGACCAGAATCGGTTCCCAGCCAGAGAGGCTAAATCGCTTGAGCATCAGGCCAATTTCATCAATGGCGAGCTGGCGAATTTGCTCGTTCGGACTGTTCAATTCCTGCTGCCAGCGGCGCACTTCAAACGGGCTAAGTTGCTGTGTCGCCAGTGATTTGATCACCATGCCGTGAGTGACGTGGTTAATCAGGTCTTTATCCAGCGGCCAGGAGAGAAACAGATGCATCGGCAGATTAAAAATCGCCATGCTCTGACAGGTTCCGGTATCTGTTAGTTGGTGCGGTGTACAGGCCCAGAACAGCGTGATATGACCCTGATTGATACTCACTTTTTCATTATTGATCAGGTATTCCACATCGCCATCGAAAGGTACATTCACTTCAACCTGACCATGCCAGTGGCTGGTGGGCATGATATGCGGTGCGCGAAACTCAATCTCCATCCGCTGGTATTCCGAATACAGCGACAGCGGACTGCGGGTCTGTTTTTCGTCGCTGCTACACATAAAAGTATCTGTATTCATGGATGACTCTCTTTCCTGGAATATCAGAATTATGGCAGGAGTGTAGGAATATGACTGCGAGTGGGAGCACGGTTTTCGCCCTCTTGCCTGAGGGGCGAAGGGATCATCCGAGTACCATGAGGCCGAAAACTCTGCTTTTCAGGTAATTTATTCCCATAAACTCAGATTTACTGATACTTCACGCAGGATCTGAGTTTATGGGAATGCTCAACCTGGAAGCCGGAGGTTTTCTGCAGATTCGCCTGCCATGATGAAGTTATTCAAGCAAGCCAGGAGATCTGCATGATGTCTGCACCAAAAATTACATTTATCGGCGCTGGTTCGACGATTTTCGTTAAAAATATTCTTGGTGATGTGTTCCATCGCGAGGCGCTGAAAACGGCGCATATTGCCCTGATGGACATTGATCCCACCCGCCTGGAAGAGTCGCATATTGTGGTGCGCAAGCTGATGGATTCAGCAGGGGCCAGCGGCAAAATCACCTGCCACACCCAACAGAAAGAAGCCTTACAGGATGCCGATTTTGTCGTAGTGGCATTTCAGATTGGCGGTTATGAACCTTGCACGGTGACTGATTTTGAGGTCTGTAAGCGCCACGGTCTGGAACAAACCATTGCCGATACGTTGGGGCCGGGCGGTATTATGCGCGCGCTACGTACCATTCCGCACCTGTGGCAAATTTGCGAGGACATGACGGAAGTCTGCCCCGATGCCACCATGCTCAACTACGTTAACCCAATGGCGATGAATACCTGGGCGATGTATGCCCGTTATCCGCATATCAAACAGGTAGGGCTGTGCCATTCGGTGCAGGGAACGGCGGAAGAGCTGGCGCGTGACCTCAATATCGACCCGGCTACGCTGCGTTACCGTTGTGCGGGTATCAACCATATGGCGTTTTACCTGGAACTGGAGCGCAAAACCGCCGACGGCAGTTACGTGAATCTCTACCCGGAACTGCTGGCAGCGTATGACGCAGGGCAGGCACCGAAGCCGAATATTCATGGCAATACTCGCTGCCAGAATATTGTGCGTTATGAAATGTTCAAAAAGCTGGGCTACTTCGTCACGGAATCGTCAGAACATTTTGCTGAGTACACGCCGTGGTTTATTAAGCCTGGTCGTGAGGATTTGATTGAGCGTTATAAAGTACCGCTGGATGAGTACCCGAAACGCTGCGTCGAGCAGCTGGCGAACTGGCATAAAGAGCTGGAGGAGTATAAGAACGCCTCCCGGATTGATATTAAACCGTCACGGGAATATGCCAGCACAATCATGAACGCTATCTGGACTGGCGAGCCGAGTGTGATTTATGGCAACGTCCGTAACGATGGTTTGATTGATAACCTGCCACAAGGATGTTGCGTGGAAGTGGCCTGTTTAGTTGATGCTAATGGCATTCAGCCGACCAAAGTCGGTACGCTACCTTCGCATCTGGCCGCCCTGATGCAAACCAATATCAACGTACAGACACTGCTGACGGAAGCCATTCTCACAGAAAATCGCGACCGTGTTTACCACGCCGCGATGATGGACCCGCATACTGCCGCCGTGCTGGGCATTGACGAAATATATGCTCTTGTTGACGACCTGATTGCCGCCCACGGCGACTGGCTGCCAGGCTGGTTGCACCGTTAAAACGCGACTAAACGCTACTGCGCCGGGGGATTTATTCCGGCGCACACCTCTGACGATACCAATAACAGAAGGCGGGCGTTGGTAACAACGACCCGATACCCTATGAGCATTTCAATGACTACAAAACTCAGTTATGGATTTGGAGCGTTCGGGAAGGATTTTGCGATCGGCATTGTGTATATGTACCTCATGTATTACTACACCGATGTCGTCGGGCTGTCTGTGGGTTTGGTCGGTACTTTGTTTCTGGTGGCGAGGATCTGGGATGCTATTAACGATCCGATTATGGGATGGATTGTAAATGCTACGCGATCGCGATGGGGTAAGTTCAAACCCTGGATCCTGATCGGTACGTTGGCAAACTCTGTAATCTTATTTCTCCTCTTTAGTGCGCATCTGTTTGAAGGTACTACTCAGATTGTCTTTGTTTGCGTGACCTACATCCTCTGGGGCATGACTTACACCATTATGGATATTCCCTTCTGGTCGCTGGTTCCAACCATAACGCTCGATAAACGTGAGCGCGAACAACTGGTTCCTTATCCGCGTTTTTTTGCCAGTCTGGCGGGCTTTGTTACGGCAGGTGTGACGCTACCATTTGTTAATTATGTCGGCGGTGGCGATCGGGGATTTGGCTTTCAGATGTTCACTCTGGTACTGATCGCCTTTTTTATTGTTTCAACCATCATCACTCTGCGCAATGTGCATGAAGTCTTTTCGTCAGACAATCAACCGTCTGCTGAAGGAAGCCATCTGACACTTAAAGCCATCGTTGCGCTTATTTATAAAAACGATCAGCTTTCATGCCTCTTGGGTATGGCTCTTGCTTATAATGTAGCCAGCAATATTATTACCGGCTTTGCTATCTATTATTTCTCATATGTTATCGGTGATGCGGATTTGTTCCCCTATTATCTGTCGTATGCGGGAGCTGCTAACCTGGTGACGTTAGTATTCTTCCCACGCTTAGTTAAATCATTATCCCGACGCATTTTATGGGCCGGAGCATCTATTCTTCCGGTGTTAAGCTGTGGTGTTCTCCTGTTAATGGCATTAATGAGCTATCACAACGTCGTCCTCATTGTGATTGCGGGTATCTTGCTGAATGTGGGAACGGCGCTTTTCTGGGTATTACAGGTTATCATGGTGGCAGATACCGTTGATTACGGTGAATATAAACTGCACGTACGCTGTGAAAGCATCGCTTACTCCGTGCAGACTATGGTGGTGAAGGGCGGTTCAGCCTTTGCGGCTTTTTTCATTGCGGTTGTGTTAGGGATGATTGGCTATGTACCGAATGTTGAACAGTCTACGCAAGCCCTATTAGGTATGCAGTTTATTATGATTGCTCTACCAACTCTGTTTTTCATGGTAACGCTGATTCTCTACTTCCGTTTCTATCGCCTCAATGGTGACACGCTGCGCAGGATCCAGATCCATCTGCTGGATAAATATCGCAAAGTACCGCCCGAGCCTGTTCATGCTGATATTCCGGTCGGTGCAGTGAGTGATGTGAAAGCCTGACGTGGACAATAGCTAACGAAAATGGCCTGATGCGATATGTTTATCAGGCCACGTCTTAATGTAATGCTTTGGATTTGCAAATTTTGTAGACCGGATAAGGAATTCACGCCGCATCCGGCATCAACAAAGCGCACGTTGTTATCCGGTTATCAAGCCATAGCGCCGTAGCTGGCGGCAATGAAAGCGAGCAAGGAATATCACCGTCGTTAATGCACCAAGTAGCGCGCAGAACATATCGGATTGTGTGTCCCATTGGTCGCCCTGGGTACCGAGAAAATCATCCGCTCCCTGACCCATTGCCAGCGCTGCCCACCACTCGATTAATTCATACATCGCGCTTATCGCCAGCGCCACGCAGCAGACCAGAAACGCCACCATTTTACGTCCGCGCACGTACATCCCGCGAACGAGAATTTCTCGCGCCACCAGTGCAGGCACCAGCCCCTGGAAAAAATGCCCCAGCTTGTCATACGGATTACGGCTCAACCCCAGCCATTCCTGCACCTCAAAACCAACGGGGACTTTCGCGTAGGTGTATTGCCCGCCGACCATCAGGATGATGGCGTGAAAGAAAATGAGCGTATAGAGCAGCGGCGTTAACGGATAACGTTTAGCGGTGGCAAGCAGTAGCGGCACGACAATAATCACCGGTGTCACTTCCATCAGCCAGGTGAGTTTGTCATTGGCCGAAATGCCGGTATAAATCAGGATTAACGTTAGCGCCAGTGCGCCGGTGTTAAGAATTAACGGCTTGAGTGTGCGGGTCATGGTGAGTTCGCAAGTCAGGGAAAATACTGACTATTCACCAGCAAGCGTGAAATTACAATCGCAAAAGAGGTGGCCCAGGGGGATCACCTGGCAGCATACTGCCAGGCGCTGGGCCGAAGAGGTTACTTAGTGCAGTTCGCGCACTGTTTGTTGACGATTTGCTGGAAGAAGTCGTTGCCTTTGTCATCGACCAGGATAAACGCCGGGAAATCTTCTACTTCGATTTTCCAGATAGCTTCCATACCCAGCTCCGGATAAGCGACGCATTCCAGATGCTTGATGCTCTGCTGCGCCAGTACCGCCGCCGGACCGCCGATACTACCGAGGTAGAAGCCGCCGTGTTTATGACACGCGTCGGTGACCTGCTGACTGCGGTTACCTTTCGCCAGCATGATCATGCTGCCGCCGTGGGATTGCAGCAGATCCACGTAGGAGTCCATACGACCTGCGGTGGTTGGGCCAAGTGAACCTGATGGATAACCGGCAGGCGTTTTCGCCGGACCCGCGTAGTAGATCGGGTGATCTTTGATGTACTGCGGCAGTTCTTTACCGGCGTCAATCAGCTCTTTCAGTTTGGCGTGTGCAATATCGCGACCCACGATAATAGTGCCGGTGAGCGACAAGCGGGTGGATACCGGGTATTGCGAAAGCTGGGCGAGGATCTCTTTCATCGGGCGGTTAAGGTCGACTTTCACCGCTTCGCCTTCACCGGCCTGACGCAGTTCTTGTGGAATGTACTGGCCTGGATTGTGTTCCAGTTTTTCGATCCAGATACCTTCGCGGTTGATTTTCGCTTTAATGTTACGGTCAGCGGAGCAGGAGACGCCCATACCTACCGGGCAGGATGCGCCGTGACGTGGCAGACGGATCACGCGGATGTCGTGCGCGAAGTATTTACCGCCAAACTGCGCGCCAAGGCCGAGTTGCTGGGCCTCTTCCAGCAGTTCCTGTTCCAGCTGGACATCGCGGAACGCCTGACCATGTTCGTTCCCTTCCGTCGGCAGTTCATCATAATAGTGAGCGCTTGCTAACTTGACGGTTTTCAGGTTGGTTTCCGCAGACGTACCGCCAATCACAAACGCGATATGGTACGGCGGGCAGGCTGCAGTACCGAGTGTACGCATTTTCTCGACGAGGAAGTTTTTCAGTTTGCCGGGAGTCAGCAAAGCTTTGGTTTCCTGGTAGAGATACGTTTTATTGGCAGAGCCACCGCCTTTGGCGACGCAGAGGAATTTGTATTCGTCGCCATCTACCGCGTACAGGTCGATTTGCGCAGGCAGGTTCGTGCCGGTGTTGACCTCTTTGTACATGTCCAGCGGCGCGTTTTGTGAGTAACGTAGGTTATCTTCGATATAGGTGTTATAGACACCTTTCGACAGCGCTTCTTCATCGCCGCCACCGGTCCACACGCGCTGACCTTTTTTACCGACGATGATCGCGGTGCCGGTGTCCTGGCAGGTCGGCAGCACGCCTTTGGCGGCGATTTCTGAGTTTCTTAAGAATTGCAGCGCCACGTACTTGTCGTTTTCGCTGGCTTCTGGATCGTGAAGAATTGCAGCAACCTGTTTCTGGTGTGCCGGGCGGAGCATGAAAGAAGCGTCGTGGAAGGCTTGCTGCGCCAGCAAGGTCAGGGCTTCTGGTTCCACTTTCAGGATGGTTTCGCCGTCGAAGTCGGCAACGCTAACGTAATCGGACGTGAGTAGATAGTATTCGGTATTGTCTTTCCCCATCGGGAAAGGTGCCTGGTAGATAAAGGGTTTGTTTGACATAGCTTCCAGCCTGTAACTCTGTATTTGTTATTCGAAAATGGCGTGCCGCGCAGTTACGGGCGGCACGCAAAGTGCATTTATAAGAACCCGTACATCGCAGCGAAGATCCAGCCGAAGACGCACGATACGCTCACACCAATCAACCCCGGCAGAATAAAGCTGTGGTTGATGACGAAGCGACCGATGTGGGTGGTGCCGGAACGGTCAAACTGAATCGCTGCCAGGTCGCTCGGATAAGTCGGCAGGATGTAATAACCATAGCAAGCCGGTGCTGAAGCCACGATGTATGCCGGGTCAACGCCGATCGCCAGCGCGACCGGAACAATCGCCGCTAGCGCCGCGGCCTGAGAGTTTACAAACTTGGAAACCAGCAGCAGAACAATGGCATAGGCCCACGGATACTCTTTCACCATTTCACCCAGTACGCCCTGAATTTCAGACATATGCGCACCGAACATGGTTTCCGCCATCCATGCGATACCGTACACCGCCACGATGGCGATCATACCGGAACGGAAGACTTCGTTTTTTGAGATAGACGCAGGATTGGTTTTGGTCAGGATAATAATCAGCGCCCCGGTTAGCAGCATAAACATCTGAATAACCAGTACCATCGACAGCGGTTTGCCACCGAAGGATGGACGCAGGTCCGAATCAGCACCAAGAAGTGCAACTACAGCGATTGCCCCGAGGAAGATCCACATTGCCAGCCAGTTGCTTTTCGGCAGTTTTTTATCCAGCAGCGTCGCGGTATCACCGTAAACATACTCACGGTTTTCCGGTACGGAGATGAATTTCTGGAACTCTTCATCTTTATCCAGATCTTTACCGCGGAACCAACTGAAGATACCGATCGCCAGGATACCGATTAACGTCGATGGAATGGTGATTGCCAGCAGGTCGAGGAACTCAAGATGGCGACCATCAAAGGTGACATTACCCAGCATCGCAACCAGAGATACAACCGCAACCGACACTGGGCTTGCGATAATCCCCATCTGTGCACCGATAGAACTTGCCGCCATCGGACGTTCCGGACGGATGTTGTTCTTAATAGCAACGTCGTAGATGATCGGCAGAATGGTGTAAACCACATGACCCGTACCGCAAAGAATGGTCAGCGTACAGGTCACAAACGGCGCGACAATTGAGACATATTTCGGGTTACGGCGCAGCAGCTTCTCGGCAATTTGCAGCATGACATCAAGACCGCCCGAAGCTTGCAAGGTCGCCGAGGCCGCCACCACCGCAATGATAACCAGCATGACATCAACCGGTGGTTTACCTGGCTGAAGGTGGAAGACGAAGACCAGAATGACCAGGCCGATACCGCCTAATAAACCCAGCGCGATACCGCCCTTTCTGGCACCATAAAACAGACATATCAGTATTATGATAAGTTGGATAGTAAATAACATGTGTAAACCCTCGCGATAATCCTATTTAAATTTTTGCTGAATAGATCACAGTCACGTTCTGTTTTGTATGAACTGTTTTCAGAGCTTGACTAAATATCCGTTTGGTCGTTACCGGCTTGAGTAAATACCTCACAGTGAATATTGGCTGATTAAAGCAGCGGCAAATTTATGCACTGTGATAAGCGGTTTTTTCAGAGAGAAATACTCTCTGGCGATGGGTTTATAGTTTGTACTACGCAGATGTTAATGTTTTGTTTGCTGCTATCTTATTGATACTTATCGGTATATTTTTTGTTCTCAGGGTAGGTATCATCAGGTTTATAGATTATTCTTAACTACCCATTTGTGGGTAAAAATACACATAATGCGGGCGACATAATAGTTAATTAACTTTTGTTAGCGTTTTGAAATTAAAAACACCGTTCATCCGAAGAGATATTAATTTTCAGCGGTGAGAGAGGGGGAATTATATTTGATCTGGCACAAGTTTTACTGATGAACGATGTAACTTGTGCCAGGGGTATTTTGCATTACTGTAATAATTATTACTTACAGATAACCGTGATCGTTATTGGCAATATTGTTTAAGTAGTGAGTAATGTTCTGCCTGAATACGATAACGATAAACCGGACGACCTGTGACGCCATAATGGATACTGGTGAACAAGATGTGGCAGTTGACCAGCCAGATGAGATATTTACGGCAGGAAACACGCGAGATGTTAACCTCATTAGCCAGCTCGTCGGTTGAAAACTCATAGTCCTGATGCGCGTCAATCCACTGGCACAGCGTGCGTAACGTCTGCGGCGTTAAGCCTTTTGGCAAGCGACGAGGATCTTGCTCGTTGGAGCTGCTGCCGTGGATTAGCTGATCAAGCTCGGCCTGGTCATAATACTGATGTTTTTCCAGCGCCATTTTCTTTTGCCGCCAGCCGGTGAGCGCCTCTTCAAAGCGGGTAGCCTGGAAGGGTTTGATCAGGTAATCCACGACTCCGTAATGCAGCGAATCTTTAATGGTTGCGGCATCGGCAGCGGAAGAGATAACAATCACATCACTTTTGCAACGCGCATTATGCAGAACAGGCAGTAAATCGAGCCCGTTCTCTTTTTGCATATAGATATCGAGCAATATCAGGTCGATAGGCGTATCGCTATTGAAGATAATCTCTTTGGCTTTCTCCAGCGTCGAGGCCGTTCCACAGCATTGAAAGCCCGGGATTTGTGCCACGTATCGGCGATTCAGCTCCGCGACCATTGCGTCGTCATCGATAATTAATACATTGATCATCTGTTCGACCTCTCCCCGTCCCAGGGTATCTGGACAAAAAATTGTGTGAAAATCCCGGGTTCCGATTCCACGGCGATGCTGCCGCCGAGATTTTCTACCTGTTGTTTGACAAGTGCTAAACCGACGCCTCGCTCGCTTCCTTTTGTCGAGACACCTTTGTCAAAAATGTGATCGATTTTGTCGGGTGCGATCCCCGGTCCATCATCGTTAACTTCACAGTGCAGCCAGCCGTGACGGTAGTGCAATGTTACGCTAATTTCGCCACCGGGTTCCGGCCCTAATGCTTCCAGCGCGTTTTCTATCAGATTTCCCAACGTGGTAATCAGCGTCGCGACCTGGTCCTCACTGCCGCTGTCTGGCAGCTGGCTTTCACTGTTTAAAATCAGCGTATGGCCTAAATCGGTCGCGCGGTTAATCTTGCTGATTAAAAAACCAGCGATAACCGGAGATTTGATCTTACCCAGCAGAGAGCCAATCTCTTCCTGATAGTTATTGGCTGTTTTGAGAATGTAATCTTCCAACTGCTTATAACTCTTCAGATGCAATAATCCGAGAATCACATGCAATTTATTCATAAATTCGTGGGATCGTTCACGAAGTGCGTCAGCATAGTTGACCAGACCGTCGAGTCGCTGCATCAGTTTACGTACTTCAGTTTTGTCCCTGAAGGTTGAAATGGCACCGATGATAACGCCATTACTGCGCACCGGAACGGTGTTGATCAGTAATAGCCGATCTTTAATCGTAATCTCTTCGTCGCGCCGCGGGGTACCGTCGCGTAACACTTCCGAGACATCTACCACCTGTGACCACGAGTGGCTTAGCGTCGACAGTTTCTCATCGTCCTGCGACTTACGGTAATTCAGCAATTCTTGTGCGGCATCGTTGATCAGCGTGACCTCGCCGCGATCGTCCACGGCAACGACGCCTTCTTTGATAGACTGCAACATGGCCTGGCGTTGCTCAAACAGCGTGGAGATTTCGTAGGGTTCCAGGCCGAAAAGGATTTTTTTCAGTACCTTAACCAGAATGCAGGTGCCAATCAGCCCGACCAGCATGCCAAATAATACCGACCAGATGATGCTCCAGCGACTGTCATTGATCTGTTGGGTCACGCGACTTAACTCAAGGCCGATCGCCACCACGCCAATTTGTTTATGATTTTCATCGTAGATGGGGGTAAATACGCGTAAAGCCTGCGCCAGAAAACCGCGATTGATAGCGACATTTTCTTCGCCATTCAGCGCTTTAAGGATGTCATCACCTTTAAATGGCTGACCAATACGCTGGGCTTCAGGATGCGAGTAGCGAAGACTTTGCATATCGGTAACGACAATAAACAGCAGATCGTTGCGTTTGCGCACGGCTTCCGCGATGGCCTGGATGCCGCTCTCCTGCGGTTTTTTCTGCAAGCCCTGACGGATTTCCGGCGAGTCGGCGAGAGTACGCGCCACTGCCAGTGCCTTGTTGGCTAGCCCGTCTCGCGTCATATCACTGATTTGCGAGAAGTAAATCAGATGCACCACCAATAGCACCGAGAACAGTACCGCGCTGACCATTAAGATCACAGTGGTACTCAATTTCATCGGACGTTTGCGTAATATGCGGTAGGGCAATGAATGTCTCATCAGCTTCCTTGTGTGACAAATTTCTTAAGCATTATCTCTGATGAGGCGGGTAATTCAAAGGGAGTAAGAATGATTGGCTATATAGGGGAAGAGACTCTGGCAACGGAAACTGCCAGTGCTGTATGAAGATTCCAGGGCTATGCTTATAGTGAAAACCATACTGATGAGAGAGGGAAGGTCATGGATCAGGCGCTACTGGACGGGGGTTATCGCTGTTATACCGGCGAAAAGATCGATGTCTATTTCAACACTGCGATATGTCAGCATTCTGGCAATTGCGTACGTGGCAACGGCAAGTTATTTAATCTCAAACGAAAGCCGTGGATCATGCCGGATGAAGTCGACGTTGCCACTGTGGTTAAAGTGATTGATACGTGCCCGAGCGGCGCGCTGAAATACCGTCATAAATAAGCGAGGGTAAAATGGAAATACACGAAGGCCACAATAAATTTTACATTAATGACGAACAGGGCAAGCAAATCGCTGAAATTGTCTTTGTGCCGACCGGAGAGAATTTAGCGATTATCGAACATACCGATGTCGATGAAAGCCTGAAAGGGCAAGGGATTGGTAAACAGCTGGTTGCGAAAGTCGTGGAAAAAATGCGTCGGGAAAAACGAAAAATTATCCCATTATGTCCATTTGCGAAACACGAATTTGATAAAACGCGTGAGTATGATGATATTCGCAGTTGATGGGAGAGTACAGAGTCACGATATTTTTCTTGCTCTCCGCGGTGTGATGCAGGAGAGAATCTGAAGGGTAGGGGGATGCACAAAGAATGGTCAGAGAGAGCGTTTTCTTGTCCCAAGTCATCCCCTTTACTGAGCAAAAAAAAAAGAATATCTCCTATATGAGAATCATCGATCGGGGTTAATAAGTTGTGCGTCCCCAGAGCGTTTAATATTGATAGGAGTCATATTATGGAAGGTAAAAACAAGTTCAATACTTATGTTGTTTCTTTTGATTATCCATCATCTTATTCCTCAGTGTTCTTAAGGTTAAGATCATTGATGTATGATATGAATTTCTCCTCTATCGTGGCTGATGAATATGGGATACCACGACAATTGAATGAAAATTCCTTCGCAATAACGACATCGTTAGCCGCAAGTGAAATCGAAGATTTAATCAGGCTCAAATGCTTAGACTTACCGGATATTGATTTTGACCTCAACATTATGACAGTTGATGACTATTTCCGTCAGTTTTACAAGTAGTCAGGAAGGATAAGAAGAACATAAAAAATGGCACTATTCTCTAAAATATTAATTTTTTATGTGATTGGTGTGAACATATCCTTTGTCATTATCTGGTTTATCTCACATGAGAAAACACATATTCGTTTACTTAGTGCATTTCTGGTCGGAATAACCTGGCCAATGAGCCTGCCTGTGGCATTACTTTTTTCTCTCTTTTAGGAGCTGTAGTTGAGTGGACCCGCTGGTTATCTTGAAACGAAGCGTCTCTCCTCGAAACTGGATTTGTGGAACGACGAACGAAGCAGTCGTCTGACTGCTTCGTTCGTTAAAATGAAATTTATTTCTGTGGACGCATCGCCGGGAAGAGAATAACGTCGCGAATAGTATGACTGTTAGTAAACAGCATAATCATTCGGTCGATACCAATACCCAGACCCGCGGTTGGCGGCAGACCATATTCCAGCGCAGTCACGTAATCTTCGTCATAGAACATGGCTTCGTCGTCACCTGCAGCTTTAGCGTTAACCTGTTCCTGGAAACGTTCCGCCTGATCTTCTGCGTCGTTTAATTCGCTAAAACCATTACCGATTTCACGACCACCGATGAAGAATTCAAAACGGTCGGTGATTTCCGGGTTAACATCATTACGGCGCGCCAGCGGTGACACTTCTGCCGGATATTCCGTGATAAAGGTTGGCTGAATCAGATGTGCTTCTGCCACTTCATCAAAGATCTCCGTGACAATGCGTCCCAGCTCCCAGCTTTTCTCTACCGTAATTCCGATAGATTCAGCTAATGCTTTAGCAGCATCAAAATTATCCAGGTCGGCCATATCGGTTTCTGGACGATATTTTTTGATTGCTTCGCGCATGGTGAGTTTTTCAAACGGTTTGCCGAAATCAAACACATGCTCGCCATAAGTGACTTTAGTGGTACCCAGTACCTCTTGTGCCAGAGTGCGGAACAGTGATTCCGTCAGTTCAATCAAATCGTGGTAATCCGCATACGCCATGTAGAGTTCCATCATCGTGAACTCAGGATTATGACGAACAGAAATACCTTCATTACGGAAGTTACGGTTGATTTCGAATACCCGTTCAAAACCACCTACAACCAGACGTTTCAGATATAGCTCCGGCGCAATACGCAGGTACATATCCAAATCCAGAGCATTATGATGGGTAATAAACGGGCGAGCAGATGCCCCACCTGGAATTACCTGCATCATTGGGGTTTCTACTTCCATAAAACCGCGAGCGACCATGAACTGACGGATAGCGGCCAGAATTTTTGAACGGACAACAAACGTTTGACGGGATTTATCGTTAGCGATGAGGTCCAGATAACGTTGACGATAACGGACTTCCTGATCCTGTAAGCCATGGAATTTATCCGGCAATGGACGCAGTGCCTTAGTCAGCAGGCGTAACTCAGTACAGTGAATGGAAAGCTCACCCGTTTGCGTCTTAAACAGCGTACCGCGGGCACCGATAATGTCGCCGAGGTCCCATTTTTTAAACTGATCGTTATAAACACCTTCTGGCAGGCTATCTCGTGCAACGTACAGTTGAATACGGCCACCGACATCCTGCAACGTTACAAAGGAGGCTTTCCCCATGATACGACGGGTCATCATTCGGCCAGCAACCGAGACTTCAATGTTTAAGGATTCCAGTTCCTGGTTATCCTTCGCATCAAACTCTTCGTGCAACTGGTCAGAGGTATGGTCGCGGCGAAAATCATTAGGAAACGCCACACCTTGCTGACGCAGTGCCGCCAGTTTTTCGCGGCGATTTCTCAGTTCATCGTTAAAATCAATAGCCTCATTGGCTCCCCGTGTTTCTCGTTCAGACATTTTGGTTCCTCTAAATCCAGCTTTCAATTTAGCGTAGATAAAGAGACAGATCGGTACACTGTATTATCTGCCTCGACTATTAATAACTCAGTTTATCTTATCGAAACTAACGCTTACCTCAAGTTGATATCACTAATAAATAACCATCAAAATGGTTTAAATGACTTATTAATCTTGATTTATTAGTGTGATAAACTGAAAGTTAATTTATTCATAACCAATTGTTTTTACGACAGTTAATCGTTGCTCTCCTGTATCATATTCGTCGGCGTGCTAAACAGAAAACGGACAGCAAAGGCCAATACCACGATGATCGCGACACAAGCCAACGTCCACTCTCCCATCTGAGAAAAGAATCGCTGGTAAGCTGCAATTGCCATACCGCTAATTTGCGACTCTGTCGTCTGCTGTGCCACGACGCCTGCCAGCCAGTTGGCGACCGCGCCTGTTGCCAGCATATAAATACCGGTTAATACGCCAGACATTTTCAGACGCGTGATTTGCGCAATCGCCACCGGGTCAATAAAGAGTTCAGCAAAGCCCATTAGCGCCAGCCCGGATATCATCACGCCCATTGACGCTTGACCGCCAGCCGCTGCATGTCGGGCATCAAATGCCAGCAACATAAAGCCACAAGCCATCAGCAGTAAGCCAAAAGCAAACTTCAGCCAGACGCGCAATGCTGAATTGCCGCGGCTTTCTGGCGACGCCAGCCAGGCCAGAACAACCCCAGCGAGCATCACTGCAATCGCATTCACTGACTGGAATAGCGCAGTCGGCACTTCAATATTGAATGCCTGACGATTCACAAAGCGATCGATAAACAAGCTGATGGTGCTGCCGCCCTGTTGTGCCAGTACCCAGAACAACGTTCCGACAAGCATCAACAATACTATTTGCCAAAGAGCACGACGGTGTTCGGGGTATTTGATCATCATGCGGGCAATGATTTGTGCAGCAATAAGGCAAACGATCGCCAGCAAATATCCGGACCAGTCGTTCTCCAGCAGTAGGGTAAAAAATACTGGGGCTAAACAGAGCATCACCACTAACCAGCTCCATACCGGTAAGGCAAATTTCACGCGAGTGAGCGCTTTTTTATCCATACTACGCGTGGACTGGAAATGACGATGACCGCTTAAGAAAATCAACAAACCGATAAACATGCCGCCACCCGCAAGGGCAAAGCCAACATGCCATCCATACCACTGAGCAGCCAGGCCGCAGGCGATGGGGGCTGCGATAGAACCGATATTGCCCGCAGCATACAGCAGCGAAAAACCGCCATCACGTCGATGATCGTTCTCGTCGTAGAGCTCGCCAAGCAAACAGCTGATGTTTGATTTGAATAAACCGTAGCCACAAATAATGATTGCCAGCGCCAGATACAGGCTAAAGGTTGAATTTGTATCAATGCCCAGCACTACATGGCCAAGGGTCATTAACAGCGCGCCGGCAATTACCGCAGTACGATTGCCGAGCAGGCGGTCGGCAAGCCAGCCGCCGAGAATAGGGGTAACGTAAACCAGAGATGCATATGCGCTGAACAGGCTGATGGCATGGTTATCATCAAAACCAAGCTGATGGGTGAGATAGAGAATGAGTAAGGCACGCATGCCGTAAAAACTGAAGTACTCCCAGATTTGGATCGCCACGATATAGTATATCGCGCGCGGCTGTGAGGGTGTTTTCATGTGTTCTCCTTATGAGCAAAAAAGGGAAGTGGCAAGCCACTTCCCTTGTACGAGCTAATTATTTTTTGCTTTCTTCTTTCAATACCTTAACGGTATAGCGACCATCAGCCTGACGGTATGCACCGTGAATATCGGTTTCAAAGCCCGGATAGTGAGCGCCGATTTCACACAGCATCTGCAGGAACTCCAGCACCGGACGGCTTTCTTCGGTGATCATTTCACCCGGCATTACCAGAGGAACTCCCGGCGGATACGGAAGGATCATATTGGCGTTAATACGACCTACCATTTCGTCGAGGTAAACTTCTTCGGTCATACCGTGCAGCTCTTTCTGGAACGCCGCATACGGAGTCATAACCATTGTCGGCAGAACTTCAAATGCGCGATACATCAGATCCGGCAGATTGTGGTGAACAATCAGTTTGTGGATATTCTGAGCCAGTTCCTGAATACGCATATCTTCATAGAATTCAGGATCTTCACGATACAGAGACGGCAGCATGTTTTTCACACGCAGGTTCAGGTCGAACGCACGTTTGAAGTCAGTCAGAGCACGCAGCAGGCTCAATGCTTTGGTCTTATCAATACCGATGCTGAACAGGAACAGCAGGTTATACGGGCCGGTTTTCTCAACAACGATGCCATGTTCGTCGAGGTATTTCGCCACGATGCTGGCCGGAATACCAAAGTCGCTCATGGTGCCGTCTTTTTCCATCCCCGGGGTCAGCAGGGTGACTTTAATCGGGTCAAGATACATGTGTTCATTGTCGATGTTCTTGAAGCCGTGCCAGGAGCTGTCAGAACGCAGCGGCCAGCATTCAGTGGTATCGATATGATCCGGCTGCCATACATCAAAGAACCAGCCATCAGATTCCGTTCTCAGGCGTTTGATCTCTTTACGGAACTTGATCGCACGTTCAATGGAACCGTTGATCAGACGCTTACCAGCATTACCTTTCATCATCGCCGCAGCGGTTTCAGTGGACGCCACGATACCGTAGTGCGGAGAAGTGGTGGTGTGCATCATGTAGGCTTCGTTAAAGGTTTCTTCGTTTACATCACCCTTAACGTGGATCATGGAAGCCTGAGAGAACGCCGCCAGCAGTTTGTGAGTAGACTGGGTTTCGTAAATCACTTTCCCTTCTACACGGCCACCGCTCATACCGCATTTACCTTCGTAAATCGGTGAGAAGTTGGTGTAAGGCACCCACGCGGAGTCAAAGTGGATGGATTTTACATCCAGTGTTTTCTTGATGAAGTCGGTGTTGTACAGCAGGCCATCATAGGTAGAGTTAGTAATTACGGCATGTACCGGCCAGGTCGCGTTTGGTGTTTCTTTTACGCGCTTAGCAATGGTAGCGTGCTGGAATTCACTCTGTGGGATACCACCAAGAATACCGTAAGCGTTACGGGTCGGGCGGAAATAGATTGGCGTAACATCGCTCATCATCATCAGGTGGGTCAGCGATTTGTGGCAGTTACGGTCAATCAGAATGGTGCTGCCTGCCGGAGCAGAGTACATACCAACAATTTTGTTCGCAGTGGAAGTACCGTTGGTCACCATGTAGCTGCGGTCTGCGTTAAATACGCGAGCGATATACTGTTCTGCTTCTTTGTGCGGACCGCTGTGATCCAGCAGAGAACCCAATTCAGATACTGAAATGGAAATATCAGATTTCATGGTGTTCGGACCAAAGAAATCATAGAACAGGCTACCTACCGGGCTTTTCTGGAATGCAGTACCGCCCATATGACCAGGAGTACAGAAAGTATATTTACCTTCACGAACATATTTAAACAGTGCTTTGGTCAGCGGAGGCAGAATAGTGTTGATATATTCGTCAGTGGTCTGCTTGATCTTGTTAGCAATATCATCAGCAGCACCCAGCGCATATTCAAAGAAGCTAATCTGTAAACGCAGATCGTTCAGGCTTACATCGAGAGTGGAATACGTATTAGCGAACGCGTACAACGGCAGGTTCTCGTTCATTTTGCTAATTTCTTCGCACAGCTCGAGATTATATTTATCCCAGTCAAAAATAACACCGCACAGACGCGCATTGTTTTCGATCAGTTTTAATAAGTCGTCACGGTCATTCGGGTAAACAATCTGGAAGTTCAGACGTTCAAGCGCGCGATGAAGTTCACGGATGGGTTCTTCTTTAAAATAAACCCCCATGTGATTCAATATTGCAATAACGTTCATAGTCATATCTCCAGGTAAAAAAGGCCCCTCCCAACACATGGGACAAAATGAAAGGAGGAGCCTCGGAAAATACTTTTAATTAATGTGCGTTAGACGCTGTGTGGTTATCCATTGAGTGGCTCTGGCGCTCGTGCATTTTGCGAGCGTAGAACATCAGGATAATCAGGCTGACGATGAAGGTACCTGCCAGCTCGAAGGAGCTTGCGCCCATTAGCGCGATGAAGCAGAACACGCAACCCAGTACAGAGCAGATCAGGCTGACAAAGTTGCGGATGTTAACGCCTTCAAAACGAATCAGGTCAACGCAAGAGTAGAAGTACGGCAGCATAGTCAGCAGTACTGCGATACCGGTCAGTTCACCGAACAGGTCAGATGCTTTACCACCGGCAGAGTTCATCAGAGTGATGAGGATCATCAGGGCAGTCATTTTCACTGCAGCCAGCAGCAGACCTTTTTTCGGAATACCGTTGCTGTCGACTTCACCATAAACTTTCGGGAAGTTACCGTCGTTAGCGGCACGCACACCTGCCTGACCTACCAGCATCATCCAGGAACCCAGAGAAGTCAGGCACGCAAAAGCGGTGAATGCAGAAACCATCGGCGCAGCCCAGTTACCCAGGATAGTAGAAGCACTGATTGCAAACGGAGCACCGGAGCCTGCCATTACAGAAGACGGATACATACCGGAAAGCACCTGAGTCGCAGCGATGTAAACAATACCTGCTAAACCAGTACCCAGCATGGTTGCCAGCGGAACGGTACGTTTCGGGTTTTTAACCATACCAGTACTTACCGCTGCGGATTCAACACCCACGAAGGCCCACAGGCAGAGCAGAATACTTTTAATGATCGCATGACCATCAGTAGTACCTGCGGTATTCCAGTTAGCAGCATAAGTTGCAGCATCAAACCAATGCCAGCCAACAATAGCAGTCATAACTACAGGAATAAGAACCAGCACCAGACCAATAGTGGTTAAACGGCTTACCCAGGTACCGCCGAGCATATTTACAAAGGTAAATACCCAGACGATAGCAATACAAGAGATACCCGCCGGAACAGGATCATTTAATACAGGGAAGAAGGTGGAAAGATAAGATACAGCGGTAATACCAATCGCCAGGTTACCAATCCAGTTAGCATGGTAATAAAGAACACCTGTCTGAAAACCAAATGCAGGAGAAATTTCTCCGGCATAAGCAATTGGGCCACCTTGTTGCGGGTTTTTTGTTGCCAGTCGGGCATATACATAAGCCAACGACATTGCACCAATAATAGAGATAATCCAACCCCAGATAGCAATACCACCGATACTTGCAAGGTTCGCAGGCAATAATGCAATGCCGCTCCCCATCATATTACCGGCAACAACACCGGTACAGGCAAATAGCCCGATCTTCTTGGCAGAACTCATGCTCTTCTCCTAATTTCATTTTTGAATTTGGAGTCCGGGTCATGATGCGTAACTATTTACTGACCAGACCAAACTGGCGACAAGATTACTCAAAAAAAAAGATTAATCCTAAAGATTAGGTGAAATAACACAAAAGTTTCTGTAAGTGAGAACTTGAGGTTTTTTATTAACACATCAGGATCGCAAGTTGATATCATGAAAAGATAAACATTCAATGTTTACAATAGATTGCGGAATATTCCATGGTTAAATTTCTGTTATAAAAAATATGCGGCAAATAAATTGCCGCAACATATTATACCAACAATAACATACAAAAAATCAACAACAAATATTCCCGAGCATGAGTCAACCCGGGAGTCACTTATTCTGAGGCGAGAAATTTGTCGAGATAAGGTACAACATAAGGAACAGAAGTCTGGAATATACCATTTTCAATCCAGTAAAGGGTGTTTGCCCCTGGGCGTAAATTAAAGGCGGTGAGATATGCATCAGCTGCTTCCCGGTTCATCCCCTTCATTTCATAAACCTTGCCAAGCAACACATAATTTAGCCAGGACATTTCAAGATCAATGCCAGTATTTATCGCCTGGTAAGACTCATCTGTTTTACCTTTTACCAGAGCACTGACCGCTTTTATTTGATATATAATGGACAGGTTGTTCAATTCCGGCAGTGTAACAATGTTATCTATTTCTGTATTCAGTGCTGCTAATTGTTTTTCATCTAAAGGATGTTGAGAATGGCGCACGATATCAACTAATGCTTTTTCTGCTCTCGCGTAGGTAAATTCGGGGGATGATTGAACAATCTCACCTAGTAATTCACTGGCACGGTTCAATGATTTATCATCGCCATGCAGTAAATAATCATGAGCCTGATAAAAATTAGTTAATAACGCACCACGATGAGGCAAAATTTGCTGGAGCATCTCCTGCATTCGTTGTGGCCACGGTTGGTTTAACGCTTTTGATAAACTCTCCAGTAAATCATTTTGAATCGCCAGCTGATTACCGTTAGTGATGACATAACGTTTATCCAGCATGGTTGAACCATCTGCATTGTCTACCAATTTTACCGACATAAAGCATTGTTGAGCACGGTATTGGCGCTGATTAACAAACGCAATAGATAATGTTTTACCGGAACTGCTCGGTTCATCAATGTTGTAGTTGATTTTGTCATGCACCATAAAGGTGGAGAAGGTGTTAAGTGATGTCGCCACCAAATCACCCACGCCTATCGCGTAAGAGAGCTGATACGGGGAACTCCAGCTGTTACAACTTTTATTTACCATATTAATGTCAATATCGCGTGGATTGAGCAAAATACGCGATTTGCTCATAGGAAGACGTGTATCAAGACTTGAAAACGCTACCAGTGCTACACAGATACCTAACGACAACAGGAAAAAAAACCATACCCAAAAGGTAGTGAATCGTTTGCTTTTAACTGGGGATTGTTCAGGTGGTGTTGCGGTGTTTTGAATGTTAAGACTTTGGGAGGGAGAATCTGTGTCAGGAACCGCCTCTGGTATAGGGGGAGGCGAAGATAGCATTATTTCCTCTCCCTCTTCTTCGCTGTACCAGATAACCGGCACCATTAATTTATAGCCGCGCTTTGGTACAGTAGCGATATAGACAGGACTATCTTCATCATTATCTTTTAATGACTTACGTAGTTCTGAGATACTCTGCGTCACAACGTGATTGGTGACAATACTTCTCTTCCAGACATTATCGATAAGTTCATCCCTGCTAAGTACTTCGCCACTGTGTTGAGCAAAGAAAACCAGAAGATCGATTAATCTCGGCTCAAGGGTAAGTTGACGCCCATTGCGGCTAATTTGGTTTATGGACGGAGTAACAAGCCATTCGCCAACGCGAACTACAGGTTGTTGCATAATAGAAACTCATTCGAAAAGGGAATGATGCAATGATAATTGCCACAACCTATTTTTACCATCTATAGATGGTTTTATTTACATATTATTGGTGAATGCAAGACGTTATTTTTACCAGCCATAAACTTCTTGATTACATAGTATTACGAAAGGATTTTACTGAGAACCAGAAGTAATATTCCTTATCATCAAAATTCATCATCTTTGCCAAAGAAAAATGTTCAGAAAATAATCCATGGGAAATTGCCCGGCGCGCTTACTATTTTTATGGATTGTTAGTCTTTGCATGAGCAAGCGGACTGATACCTTTCTCTTTGTTCTCATTCAGAAAATTTCATCAGTTGGCGTTCTACCCGATGTTGTGCTTTATATATGTCATCGGCAACGATACCGTTAAGCTCTTGATGACATCATTTGATTTTCAACTGCATCACGCAGCCGCACGACATTTCGTGAGAGTCATTCATAGCTTAGGGATAAATTTCCCAGAGCTGGGGTATACCCGCAACATGCTGGCGATGTGGGAAAATTTGGTTGAGATTGTTAGAAATGATTTGAAGGCAGAACGCTTAAATCACATGGCGTCCTGAAACGAAAAACGGACCTCCGTGGAGGTCCGTTTATATGAATTTGGTGCCGGACTCGGAATCGAAGAATGCTTCTATCATGTTGATATTAGTTTATTTTGTTTGGTTTGGTGAAATATGTACCCTCTTTTGTACCCGCAGTCCCTTTTGATATCGAAAGGGAATCAAACTC
>NZ_JABWMS020000046.1:0-35576 GCF_013369155.2 Escherichia sp. 94.0001
GGCATATTCTCTGCATTATCATTTTCTACGACTGTCAAAAATCGCTCATTTTTTATTGAGTTTATTTGTTTAATATTATGGGAAAAGATGATGCATATTGGAGAGGAAGAGTATTCCCCGATCAAGCGACCGGGGAAGGGTAGAGATTAATGCGCGCGGCCTTGCTCAACGCCAAAGCCGGTCTGGGAGCGGATAAACTGTGCACGGAACAGTTCACGCTCGCGCGCACCTTCCGCTGAATTATCCGTTGCCGAGAAGAACCAGATGCCGAGGAATGCCACACTGATAGAGAACAGCGCCGGGTATTCGTACGGGAAGATGGCTTTTTCGTGACCGAGGATCTGTACCCAAATGGTAGGGCCGAGAATCATCAGTACCACTGCGGTAATCAGCCCCAGCCAGCCTCCCATCATCGCGCCACGGGTAGTCAGTTTCGACCAGTACATGGAAAGCAGAATGATCGGGAAGTTACAGCTCGCCGCGATGGCAAACGCCAGGCCCACCATAAATGCGATGTTCTGATTCTCAAACAGCACGCCGAGGATAATCGCAATCACGCCCAAAATCAGGACGGTGATTTTCGATACTCGCAGTTCTTCTCGTTCAGTCGCGCCTTTTTTGAAGACGTTAGCGTACAGGTCATGCGAAACCGCGGAAGCGCCTGCCAGCGTCAGTCCCGCAACCACCGCAAGAATGGTGGCGAAAGCAACCGCTGAAATAAAGCCGAGGAACAGGTTGCCGCCCACAGCATTGGCCAGGTGAACTGCCGCCATGTTGTTACCACCAATCAGATGGCCCGCCGCGTCTTTATATTCCGGATTCGCACCGACCAGCATGATCGCACCAAAGCCGATAATAAAGGTCAGGATATAGAAGTAGCCCATAAATCCGGTGGCGTAGAACACGCTCTTACGCGCTTCGCGGGCATCGCTGACCGTAAAGAAGCGCATCAGAATGTGCGGCAAACCAGCCGTACCAAACATCAGCCCCAGACCCAGAGACAGCGCGGAGATGGGATCTTTCACCAATCCGCCCGGCTTCATGATATCGACACCTTTCGGGTGTACCGCCATCGCTTCGCTGAACAGATTGTTGAAGCTAAAGCCGACGTGTTTCATCACCATAAAGGCCATAAAGCTGGCACCGAACAGCAACAGCACGGCTTTGATAATCTGTACCCAGGTGGTCGCCAGCATACCGCCGAACAGGACGTACATCATCATCAGCACGCCGACCAGTACTACCGCAATGTGATAGTTAAGGCCAAACAGCAGCTCGATGAGTTTACCTGCCCCCACCATCTGGGCGATAAGGTAAAGCGCCACCACCACCAGAGAACCACAGGCCGAAAGAATACGAATCGGCCCCTGTTTCAGACGGTAAGAGGCTACATCGGCAAAGGTGTAGCGCCCCAGGTTACGCAGACGTTCGGCAATCAGGAACAGAATGATCGGCCAGCCCACCAGGAAGCCCAGCGAGTAAATTAAGCCATCATAGCCGGAGGTAAACACCAGCGCGGAGATACCCAAGAATGAGGCAGCGGACATATAGTCCCCGGCAATCGCCAGCCCGTTCTGAAAACCGGTGATATTGCCGCCTGCGGTGTAGTAGTCATTACGCGAACGTACGCGTTTTGACGCCCAGTAGGTAATGCCGAGCGTAAACACGACGAAAATCAGGAACATAATAATCGCCTGCCAGTTCGTTGGCTGGCGCTCTACGGCCCCGCTAATAGCATCCGCGGCGTTAGCTGCGAAAGGGAGTGTGGCGGCAAGCGCCGTCAGAACTCTTTTCATGATGCTTGTACCTCATGCAGGACTTCATTATTAAGACGGTCGAATTCGCCGTTCGCCCGCCAGATGTAGATACCAGTGAGAACAAAGGAGATCACAATTACTCCAACACCAATCGGAATACCGCGTGTGACGCTGGTGTTCGGATTCAGCGGAGTGCCCAGCCAGCCGGGCGCGAAGGCGATCAGTAAAATAAAGCCGATATAAACTGCCAGCATAATAATCGACAGGATGGTGGCAAACCGTTGCCGTTTTTCGACTAACTCCCTGAAATGCGCATTGTCTTCTATCCGCTGATAAATAGTGCCATTCATCACAGATTCTCCAGAGGTAATGTAGGGATTGTTTTAATTCCCGCGCCCTTATGGGAGCGGGTTAACGCCCAGGTAACCCTCGCCGAATGTAGGCTGGATAAGGCGTTATACGCCGCATCCGGCAATCAATGCCTGATGCGACGCTGTCGCGTCTTATCAGGCCTACAAATCGTTTCCGACTTGTTGCCCGGATCGCATCCGGCAATTGAGAGTTACGAGGGCATCGCGATAGCCTGCTTCTCTTCAAGCAGCTTCTCGACTACGCCAGGATCGGCAAGCGTCGAGGTATCGCCCAGGTTGCTGGTATCGCCCGCCGCAATTTTGCGCAGAATACGGCGCATAATTTTGCCGGAGCGGGTTTTTGGCAGGGAGTCGGTCCAGTGCAGCACGTCTGGCGTTGCCAGCGGGCCAATCTCTTTACGCACCCAGTTGCGGACTTCTGCGTACAGTTCTGGTGACGGTTCCTCCCCGTGATTAAGCGTGACGTAGGCGTAGATCGCCTGACCTTTAATATTGTGCGGAATACCCACGACAGCGGCTTCGGCAATCTTCGGATGCGCCACCAGCGCCGACTCAATCTCCGCTGTTCCCAGACGGTGACCCGAGACGTTCAGCACGTCGTCCACACGCCCGGTGATCCAGTAATAGCCATCTTCATCACGACGCGCGCCGTCGCCGCTGAAATACATATTTTTGAAGGTGGAGAAGTAGGTCTGTTCAAAGCGTTCGTGATCGCCAAACAATGTACGCGCCTGACCAGGCCAGGAGTCGGTGATCACCAGGCTGCCTTCGGTAGCCCCTTCCTGCGGGTTACCTTCGTTATCGACCAGCGCCGGTTGCACGCCGAAGAACGGACGTGTTGCCGAACCGGCTTTCAGCTCGGTAGCACCAGGCAGTGGTGTGATCATGAAACCGCCGGTTTCGGTCTGCCACCAGGTGTCGACCACCGGGCATTTCTCGTTGCCGATTTTTTTCCAGTACCACTCCCACGCTTCCGGGTTAATTGGCTCGCCCACGGAACCTAGAATGCGCAGTGACGAACGGTCGGTACCTTCGATCGCTTTATCACCTTCCGCCATCAGCGCACGGATCGCCGTGGGCGCGGTATAGAGAATATTGACCTGATGCTTGTCCACCACCTGGGCCATACGGGCAGGCGTCGGCCAGTTCGGTACGCCTTCAAACATCAACGTGGTCGCGCCGCAGGCCAGCGGGCCATACAGCAAATAACTGTGCCCGGTAACCCAGCCCACATCGGCGGTGCACCAGTAGATATCGCCAGGATGATAATCAAAGACATATTTAAAGGTCAGCGCCGCGTACACCAGATAACCGCCGGTAGTGTGCAGCACGCCTTTCGGCTTCCCGGTGGAACCGGAGGTATAGAGAATAAACAGCGGATCTTCGGCGTTCATCTCTTGCGCCTGGTGCTGATCGCTCGCTTGCTCAATCAGATCGTGCCACCACAGATCGCGCCCTTCCTGCCAGTCAATTTTTCCGCCAGTACGCTTCAGTACCACCACATGTTCAATGCTGGTGACGTTCGGGTTTTTCAGCGCGTCATCAACGTTTTTCTTCAGCGGAATACTACGCCCGGCACGCACGCCTTCGTCAGAAGTGATCACCAGCCGTGAGTTAGAATCGATAATGCGTCCGGCAACGGCTTCCGGCGAGAAGCCGCCGAAAATTACCGAATGCACCGCGCCAATGCGGGCGCAGGCCAGCATCGCGACCGCAGCTTCCGGTACCATCGGCATATAAATCGCCACCACGTCACCTTTTTTAATGCCCAGCCCGAGCAGGGTATTGGCGAAGCGGCAGACGTCGCGGTGCAGCTCTTTATAGCTGATATGTTTGCTCTGCCTGGCGTCGTCGCCTTCCCAGATGATGGCGGTGCGATCGCCGTTTTCTTGCAGATGGCGGTCAAGGCAGTTCGCCGCCAGATTCAGCGTGCCGTCCTCGTACCATTTAATGGACACATTACCCGGGGCAAAGGAGGTGTTTTTCACCTTCTGGTAAGGTTTGATCCAGTCGAGAATTTTTCCCTGTTCGCCCCAGAAGGTATCTGGTGCGTTGATAGATTGTTGATACATCGCCTCGTACTGCTGAGGGTTTATCAGGCAACGGTCTGCGATGTTGGCAGGAATGGTGTGTTTGTGAATTTGACTCATGCTTTTGTTCTCCTTGTAGGATGTTAATAATATGTGGCATAAGCGTTAAATGTAGGGGTATTGGCAGTTTTGTTTAGTATTTGGGCGACAGATCACGCAAAAGTAGAATTGTGCAAATAAACGGCAGGGTAATTTTTGAAGGTCAGCAACAAAAGTTGATTAATTCTTTAAGGAACATGCAGTTATGCATGCTGTTGAAAAAGAGGAAGATACTGACTAACTCTAAAGTGGTATTTTACATGCACTTACAATTGATTAAAGACAACATTCACAGTGTGGTTATTTGTTACACATAGGGGCGAGCAATGTCATGACAGTGTAGGTGCGGTTACTGTCGTGAAAAACAATAAAAACCGCCATTGCAACAATGGCGCAATTCGGATGAAGCCCCTATGACAAGGATAAAAATAAACGCACGCCGTATCTTCAGCTTGTTGATTCCTTTTTTCTTTTTCACTTCTGTTCACGCTGAACAAACGGCCGCTCCCGCAAAACCTGTAACTGTGGAAGCGAAGAATGAAACCTTTGCCCCGCAGCATCCCGATCAATATCTCTCCTGGAAAGCCACCTCGGAACAGTCAGAGCGTGTTGACGCCCTGGCGGAAGATCCACGGCTGGTGATCCTGTGGGCGGGGTATCCCTTCTCGCGCGATTACAACAAGCCGCGTGGACATGCCTTTGCTGTGACCGATGTGCGTGAAACCCTGCGTACCGGTGCGCCGAAAAACGCTGAAGATGGTCCGCTACCGATGGCATGCTGGAGTTGTAAAAGCCCGGATGTGGCGCGTCTGATCCAGAAAGACGGCGAAGATGGCTACTTCCACGGTAAATGGGCGCGCGGCGGCCCGGAAATCGTCAACAACTTAGGTTGTGCCGATTGCCATAACACTGCCTCACCAGAGTTCGCCAAAGGCAAACCGGAGTTAACCCTTTCCCGTCCGTATGCGGCTCGCGCGATGGAATCCATTGGTAAACCTTTTGAGAAAGCCGGACGTTTCGACCAGCAATCGATGGTTTGCGGTCAGTGCCATGTGGAGTATTACTTCGATGGCAAAAACAAAGCCGTTAAATTCCCGTGGGATGACGGCATGAAAGTCGAAAATATGGAGCAGTATTACGACAAAATTGCTTTCTCTGACTGGACTAACTCCCTGTCGAAAACACCAATGCTGAAAGCGCAGCACCCGGAATATGAAACCTGGACAGCGGGCATTCACGGCAAAAACAACGTGACCTGTATCGACTGCCATATGCCAAAAGTGCAGAACGCCGAAGGCAAACTCTACACCGACCATAAAATTGGTAATCCGTTTGATAACTTCGCCCAGACTTGTGCGAACTGCCATACCCAGGACAAAGCTGCCCTGCAAAAAGTGGTCGCGGAACGTAAGCAGTCAATTAACGACCTGAAAATCAAGGTTGAAGATCAACTGGTTCACGCTCACTTCGAAGCGAAAGCGGCGCTGGACGCAGGCGCGACAGAAGCCGAAATGAAGCCGATTCAGGACGATATTCGTCATGCCCAGTGGCGTTGGGATCTGGCGATCGCTTCCCACGGTATTCATATGCACGCGCCGGAGGAAGGTCTGAGGATGCTCGGTACGGCGATGGATAAAGCGGCGGATGCGCGCACCAAACTGGCGCGCCTGCTGGCGACCAAAGGCATCACCCATGAAATCCCGATCCCGGATATCTCAACCAAAGAGAAAGCCCAGCAGGCAATTGGCCTGAACATGGAACAAATCAAGGCCGAGAAGCAGGACTTTATCAAAACGGTTATCCCGCAGTGGGAAGAGCAGGCACGTAAAAACGGTCTGTTAAGCCAATAACCCCCGTTCCGCCTCGCAAGGGGCGGAAAACACAATGGAGTGAATATGAGCGTATTACGTTCGTTATTAACTGCCGGGGTGCTGGCGTCGGGCCTGTTGTGGAGCCTGAACGGAATTACCGCTACCCCTGCGGCGCAGGCATCTGGTGATCGCTACGAAGTTACCCAGCAGCGTAACCCGGATGCCGCCTGTCTGGACTGTCATAAACCAGATACCGAAGGTATGCATGGCAAACATGCTTCCGTTATCAACCCGAATAACAAACTGCCGGTCACCTGCACCAACTGTCACGGCCAGCCATCACCGCAACACCGCGAAGGGGTGAAAGATGTGATGCGCTTTAACGAGCCGATGTACAAGGTTGGAGAGCAGAACAGCGTGTGTATGTCCTGCCATCTGCCGGAACAGTTGCAAAAAGCGTTCTGGCCGCACGATGTCCACGTAACCAAAGTGGCGTGCGCCAGCTGCCATTCCCTGCATCCACAGCAAGATACGATGCAGACGTTAAGTGACAAAGGACGGATTAAGATTTGCGTCGATTGCCACAGCGATCAGCGCACCAATCCGAACTTTAACCCGGCGTCTGTTCCGTTGCTTAAGGAGCAGCCATGACCTGGTCTCGTCGCCAGTTTCTCACCGGCGTCGGCGTGCTGGCAGCCGTCAGCGGCACCGCAGGACGCGTGGTGGCGAAAACGTTGAATATCAATGGGGTGCGTTACGGCATGGTGCATGACGAGTCGTTATGCATCGGCTGTACTGCCTGTATGGATGCTTGTCGGGAAGCGAACAATGTGCCGGAAGGCGTCTCGCGCCTGACAATTATTCGTAGCGAGCCGCAGGGCGAATTTCCTGATGTGAAATATCGCTTCTTTCGTAAGTCTTGCCAGCACTGCGACCATGCACCGTGCGTTGATGTCTGCCCAACGGGTGCGTCTTTTCGCGATGCTGCCAGCGGGATTGTCGATGTTAACCCAGATCTCTGCGTCGGTTGTCAGTACTGCATCGCCGCCTGTCCGTACCGTGTGCGCTTTATCCATCCGGTCACGAAGACGGCGGACAAATGCGATTTCTGCCGTAAGACCAATTTGCAGGCCGGTAAGCTCCCCGCGTGCGTTGAGGCTTGCCCGACGAAGGCGCTCACGTTTGGCAATCTGGACGATCCCAACAGTGAGATTTCGCAACTGCTACGCCAGAAGCCCACTTACCGCTACAAGCTGGCGCTGGGAACCAAACCGAAGCTGTACCGCGTACCGTTTAAATACGGGGAGGTGAGCCAATGACGCAGACTTCCGCATTTCATTTTGAATCGCTGGTGTGGGACTGGCCGATTGCCATCTACCTGTTTTTGATTGGTATTTCTGCCGGTCTGGTGACGCTGGCCGTGCTGTTACGTCGCTTCTACCCGCAGGCGGGTGGTACAGACAGTACGTTGCTGCGAACCACGCTGATTGTCGGGCCTGGCGCGGTGATCCTCGGTCTGTTGATTCTCGTCTTCCACCTGACAAGACCGTGGACCTTCTGGAAGCTGATGTTCCATTACAGTTTTACCTCGGTGATGTCGATGGGGGTGATGCTGTTTCAGCTCTACATGGTGGTGCTGGTGTTGTGGCTGGCGAAAATCTTTGAACATGATTTGCTTGCCCTGCAACAACGCTGGTTGCCGAAGCTGGGGATCGTACAAAAGGTTCTGAGTCTGCTGACGCCCGTTCATCGCGGACTGGAAACATTGATGCTAGTGCTGGCGGTGCTGCTGGGGGCTTATACCGGCTTTCTGCTGTCGGCGCTGAAATCGTATCCGTTCCTCAATAACCCGATCCTGCCGGTGCTGTTCCTCTTCTCCGGCATCTCGTCCGGTGCGGCGGTGGCGTTGATCGCTATGGCGATACGCCAGCGCAGTAATCCGCGCTCCACGGAAGCGCACTTTGTTCACCGTATGGAAATCCCTGTGGTATGGGGCGAAATCTTCCTGCTGGTGGCGTTTTTTGTTGGACTGGCGCTGGGCGATGACGGCAAAGTGCGTGCGCTGGTGGCAGCATTGGGCGGTGGTTTCTGGACGTGGTGGTTCTGGCTTGGTGTCGCCGGGTTGGGGCTGATTGTGCCAATGTTGCTCAAACCGTGGGTGAATCGCAGTTCCGGGATTCCTGCCGTGCTGGCGGCGTGTGGGGCCAGCCTGGTCGGGGTGTTGATGCTGCGCTTTTTCATTCTCTACGCTGGGCAGTTGACGGTGGCGTAAGCCAGAAAAGAGGTGGTTTCTGGACGTATTCCTTCCTGAAGTCGGTTTTCTGGCGTTGTTGTTAAGTCTTGGGGTCAACGTGTTGACCCCGTTGACAACCTTTGCGGGAGTGCGGTTGCGCTGGCCTGCCATGATGCGACTCACTTGCATCGGCACTCTGGCGCAGTTCGCGCTCCTGCTGCTCGCCTTTGGCGTACTGACGTATTGTTTTCTCATCAGCGATTTCTCGGTCATTTATGTCGCCCAACATAGCTACAGCCTGCTGTCGTGGGAACTCAAACTGGCGGCAGTGTGGGGAGGGCATGAAGGTTCGTTGCTACTTTGGGTGCTACTCCTTTCCGCGTGGAGTGCGCTGTTTGCCTGGCATTATCGGCAGCAAACCGATCCGCTATTTCCGCTGACGCTAGCCGTTTTATCTCTCATGCTCACCGCACTGCTACTGTTTGTGGTGCTGTGGTCCGATCCGTTTGCGCGGATATTTCCGCCAGCAATCGAAGGTCGCGATCTCAATCCGATGCTGCAACATCCCGGTCTTATCTTTCATCCGCCGCTGCTTTATCTCGGCTATGGTGGTTTGATGGTGGCGGCGAGTGTGGCGCTGGCGAGTCTACTGCGCGGTGAGTT
Organism: Escherichia sp. 94.0001; assembly: GCF_013369155.2. Taxonomy (NCBI): domain Bacteria; kingdom Pseudomonadati; phylum Pseudomonadota; class Gammaproteobacteria; order Enterobacterales; family Enterobacteriaceae; genus Escherichia; species Escherichia sp. 94.0001. The sequence goes on from NZ_JABWMS020000046.1 coordinate 8,965, forward strand.
TGATGCTGCCAGCGCCCGAATTTGCTGGCGTTGGGCACTACCAGGCTGGGGGGCATTAACTGCGGGGATCATCCTTGGTTCCTGGTGGGCCTATTGCGAACTGGGCTGGGGCGGCTGGTGGTTCTGGGACCCGGTGGAAAACGCCTCTTTATTACCCTGGCTTTCTGCCACTGCGCTGCTGCACAGTTTGTCCCTGACACGCCAGCGGGGGATTTTCCGCCACTGGTCGCTGTTACTGGCGATAGTTACTCTGATGCTGTCGCTGCTGGGCACCTTAATTGTCCGCTCTGGCATTCTGGTTTCGGTTCATGCGTTCGCACTGGATAACGTCCGCGCCGTGCCGTTGTTCAGCCTGTTTGCGTTGATTAGCCTTGTGTCTCTGGCTCTGTATGGCTGGCGAGCGCGGGACGGTGGCCCGGCGGTGCATTTTTCGGGGTTATCGCGGGAAATGTTAATCCTCGCTACGCTGTTGCTGTTTTGCGCAGTGCTACTGATCGTGCTGGTGGGAACGCTTTATCCGATGATTTACGGCCTGCTGGGCTGGGGACGCCTCTCCGTTGGCGCGCCGTATTTTAACCGCGCGACGTTACCGTTTGGTCTGTTGATGCTGGTGGTGATTGTGCTGGCGACGTTTGTCTCTGGCAAACGCGTTCAGCTTCCGGCGCTGCTGGCGCATGCGGGTGTGCTGTTATTTGCCGCGGGGATCGTGGTTTCAAGCGTCAGCCGTCAGGAGATCAGCCTGAATTTACAGCCGGGTCAGCAGGTGACTCTGGCAGGATATACCTTCCGTTTTGAGCGCCTCGATCTGCAAGCCAAAGGTAATTACACCAGCGAAAAAGCGATAGTGGCGCTGTTTGACCATCAGCAACGCATTGGTGAACTGACGCCGGAGCGGCGTTTTTACGAAGCACGTCGTCAGCAAATGATGGAACCGGCAATTCGCTGGAACGGCATCCATGACTGGTATGCGGTCATGGGCGAGAAAACCGGACCGGATCGTTACGCTTTTCGTTTGTATGTACAACGCGGTGTGCGCTGGATCTGGGGGGGAGGATTGTTGATGATTGCGGGCGCATTGTTAAGCGGATGGCGGGGGAGGAAGCGCGATGAATAAAGGGCTTCTCACGCTACTGCTGTTATTTACCTGTTTTGCGCGCGCTCAGGTTGTAGACACCTGGCAATTCGCCAATCCGCAACAACAGGAACAGGCGTTAACTATTGCCAGCCAGTTACGCTGCCCGCAGTGCCAGAATCAGAACTTACTGGAATCCAATGCGCCGGTGGCAGTCAGTATGCGCCATCAGGTTTACAGCATGGTGGCGGAGGGGAAAAGTGAAGTCGAAATCATTGGCTGGATGACCGAACGCTACGGAGATTTTGTTCGCTATAACCCACCGTTAACCGGTCAGACGCTGGTGTTGTGGGCGCTGCCAGTGGTGTTGTTACTGCTGATGATACTGATCCTCTGGCGGGTAAGGGCGAAGCGATGAAACAGCCTCAAATACCGGTGAAAATGCTGACAACACTCACGATATTGATGGTATTTCTCTGTATCGGCAGTTATCTGTTAAGCCCAAAATGGCAGGCGGTACGTGCGGAGTATCAGCGTCAGCGCGATCCGCTACATCAGTTTGCCAGCCAGCAAACCCCGGAAGCGCAGCTTCAGGCATTGCAGGATAAAATCCGCGCTAATCCACAAAACAGCGAACAATGGGCGTTACTGGGTGAGTATTATCTGTGGCAAAACGATTACAGCAATTCGCTGCTGGCGTACCGTCAGGCGTTGCGACTACGTGGTGAAAACGCTGAACTGTATGCGGCGCTGGCGACGGTGCTTTATTACCAGGCCAGCCAGCATATGACCGCCCAGACTCGCACACTGATCGACAAAGCCCTCGCGCTGGACTCTAACGAAATCACCGCTCTGATGCTGCTGGCTTCAGATGCGTTTATGCAGGCGAATTACGCGCAAGCCATCGAACTATGGCAAAAAGTGATGGATCTCAACTCACCCCGGATCAACCGGACACAGCTGGTCGAGTCGATTAATATGGCGAAACTGTTGCAGCGGAGATCGGATTAATCATCTGGCGATGAAGATTATGTTATTGAGCTGCATAAAAAATAATCGAATGAACATCTGCCAAAAATAATCACCAATCAGTATTATTGCAGATTAAACAAATAAAAATCTTTCCATAACAAATGGTTATTCATTAATCCTGCCATAAACTCGCGTTATTATGCATTAATGCAGCGAAAAGCTCTGTTGTTAAAGGGTTGCGCAACATACCGCGCAAATGATACTGATCATAAGCGTTAAAAAAATCTACAAACCAACGCAACACAATTCATGCCCTGGCAGTATGTCACGTTCTCGCGTTTCTGAACGGGGAACGGCGCTCCATTGAGGAAGTTATTCTGATGAAAAATATAAAATTCAGCCTGGCCTGGCAGATTCTGTTTGCTATGGTGCTGGGCATTCTCCTGGGAAGCTACCTGCACTATCATAGCGACAGTCGCGACTGGCTGGTCGTCAATTTGCTCTCTCCGGCGGGTGATATCTTCATCCATCTGATCAAAATGATTGTTGTGCCGATTGTGATCTCCACGCTGGTGGTGGGTATCGCGGGTGTTGGTGATGCCAAACAGCTCGGGCGTATTGGCGCGAAAACCATTATTTACTTCGAGGTGATCACCACCGTCGCCATCATTTTGGGGATTACTCTGGCGAACGTCTTCCAGCCCGGTGCCGGGGTGGATATGTCGCAGCTGGCGACCGTCGATATCTCGAAATATCAGAGCACTACGGAAGCGGTACAAAGCAGTTCCCACGGCATTATGGGCACGATTTTGTCGCTGGTACCGACGAACATTGTGGCGTCGATGGCGAAAGGCGAAATGCTGCCGATCATCTTCTTCTCGGTGCTGTTTGGTCTGGGGCTTTCCTCCCTGCCCGCGACGCATCGTGAACCGCTGGTGACCGTGTTCCGCTCCATCTCTGAAACCATGTTTAAAGTGACTCACATGGTGATGCGTTATGCGCCAGTGGGTGTGTTTGCGCTGATTGCGGTGACGGTGGCTAACTTTGGTTTCTCGTCTCTGTGGCCACTGGCGAAACTGGTGCTGCTGGTGCATTTCGCCATTCTGTTCTTCGCGCTGGTAGTGCTGGGAATTGTGGCGCGCCTGTGCGGGTTAAGCGTCTGGATCCTGATTCGTATTCTGAAAGATGAGCTGATTCTGGCGTACTCCACTGCCAGTTCTGAAAGCGTGCTGCCGCGAATTATTGAGAAGATGGAAGCCTATGGTGCACCGGCGTCGATCACCAGTTTCGTGGTGCCGACCGGTTACTCTTTTAACCTTGATGGTTCGACGCTGTATCAAAGTATTGCCGCTATTTTCATCGCGCAGTTGTATGGCATTGACCTGTCCATCTGGCAGGAAATCATTCTGGTGCTGACGCTGATGGTGACCTCGAAAGGGATTGCTGGCGTGCCGGGCGTGTCGTTTGTGGTGTTGCTGGCAACGCTGGGCAGCGTAGGGATCCCGCTGGAAGGTCTGGCGTTTATTGCCGGTGTTGACCGTATCCTCGACATGGCGCGTACTGCGCTGAACGTGGTGGGTAATGCGCTGGCGGTGCTGGTGATTGCCAAGTGGGAACACAAATTTGACCGTAAGAAAGCGCTGGCTTATGAGCGCGAAGTGCTGGGCAAATTTGATAAAACTGCGGATCAATAATTGAGGATTGCCGGGGACATACACCCGGCAATGTGTGGATGCCTGATGCGACGCTTGCCGCGTCTTATCAGGCCTACATTAACCGTTAGTTAATTTTTCAAACTCTTCACACCCGGTATCAAACCCTTCCATACAGCTCAGGTTCAGCCAGTGCAGCGCCTTCTGTTTGTTCTTCTCGATAAAACCTTCTTCACCATTTAAGAACATCATTCCCGCCCAGTACTCGGAATAACCGGTTCGTGAAATCGCAGAGCTGCGTTTGAAATACCAGGTAGCCTTGTCATCGTCGGCCTTAATGCCCACGCCGTTGGCGTAAATCAAACCAAGCAGCATCTGAGCATCGACGGCAGAGTCGTTCTCCAGATCTTCCGAGGCGTTTTCTAACAGCGAAATCGCCTTTGGATAATCCGGTTTACCCGCTTGCGTATTTACCAGAATATGCGCCAGCGTTACTTCACCTTCTTTACTGCCTGCTTGCGCCGCTTTCTCTGCAAGAACTTTTGCTTGTGGATAGTCCAGACTGACCGGATTGGTGATTTTGATCTGCGCCAACAGCGCGCAGGCATCAGCATCACCGCTGTCGGCGGCTTTCTGTGCCCAATATTCGGCTTTGCTCAAATCGCCGGAGCTAAACCAGCTGTCGGCAAGAAAATATTGTGCGCGTCGGTCTCCAGCCTCTGCAGCCTTGAGATACTGACTGCCAGGCTCGGAGCCGTTCGCATGGGCAAAGAATGTCAAAAACAACATCAATGCGATAATTTTTTTCATTTTGATAATACGATTGGGTAGGGAGTGACCAGTATAAAGAGTTCGAATGGATAAAAAAACAGCCTCCAACAGGAGGCTGTAGAAAGGACTGTATTACGCCAATGCCGCTTCGCGCAGGCGAGTTTTCAACTTGTTGTACTCGTCAATCACGTACTGCTCGGCGGCGCGCTGATCGGCGATCGGCTCGACGCGCACGGCGCAGTATTTGTATTCCGGCGTTTTCGTAATCGGGCTTAAGTTTTCGGTAACCAGCTCGTTACAGGCACCAATCCACCACTGGTAGGTCATGTAAATCGCCCCTTTGTTCGGACGATCGCTGACCTGCGCACGGGTGATAATTTTGCCTTTACGCGAGTGCACCCAAACCAATGCCTCATCTTCAATACCCAGACGTTTGGCGTCTTCGGTATTGATTTGTGCGTAGCCAGGTTCATCAGCCAGCGCCGCCAGTGCCGCACAGTTACCGGTCATCGAACGGCAAGAGTAGTGACCGACTTCACGCACCGTTGACAGTACCATCGGATACTCGTCGGTGAGTTTGTCGATTGGCGCTACCCAGTCGCAGGTGAAGAACTGCGCCAGACCGTTCGGAGTATCAAACTTCTCTTTAAACAGATAAGAAGTCCCCTGATCGGCATCTGAAGTATCGCGACAAGGCCACTGAATGAAGCCCAGTTCGCCCATTTTCTCGTAAGTCGCACCGTAGAAATCCGGGCACAGATGACGCAACTCATCCCAGATCTCCTGGGTGTTGTTGTAGTGCATCGGATAACCCATACGGGTGGCGATTTCACTGATAATCTGCCAGTCCGTTTTCAGATCCCATTTCGGTTCAACTGCTTTGAAGAAACGCTGGAAGCCACGGTCAGCCGCAGTAAACACGCCTTCATGCTCGCCCCACGAGGTGGACGGTAAAATGACATCCGCCGCCGACGCGGTTTTGGTCATAAAGATGTCCTGAACGATGACCAGTTCCAGATCTTCAAAGGCTTTACGTACTGCCGACAGCTCCGCGTCAGTTTGTAGCGGATCTTCGCCCATAATGTACGCGGCACGCACTTCACCATGCGCTGCGCGATGCGGCAGCTCGCTGATGCGATAACCGGTATGAGCAGGCAGGCTTTCCACGCCCCAGGCTTTGGCGAATTTCTCGCGGTTAGCCGGATCTTTCACATACTGGTAGCCAGGGTAAGTATCTGGCAGTGCGCCCATATCGCAGGCCCCCTGCACGTTGTTTTGACCACGAACCGGGTTTACACCCGCATGCGGCTTACCGAGGTTACCAGTCAGCATCGCGAGGCTGGTCAGAGAACGCACGGTTTCCACGCCCTGGTAGAACTGGGTTACACCCATGCCCCACAGGATGGCGGCGCTTTTCGCCTGGGCATACATCCGCGCCGCCTGACGAATCTCACTGGCGCTGACGCCGGTGATATCTTCAACCGACTCCGGCGTGTAGCCTTCAACGATTTTACGATACTCTTCAAAGCCTTCTGTACGGGAAGCGACGAACGCTTTGTCGTACAGATTTTCTTCAATAATGACATGGCCCATTGCATTCGACAGCGCGATGTTCGAGCCGTTTTTCAGTGCAATGTGCATGTCAGCAATGCGCGCAGTTTCAATTTTGCGCGGATCGCAGACGATAATTTTCGCCCCGTTACGTTTAGCGTTAATTACGTGATTCGCCACGATAGGGTGGGAATCCGCCGGGTTGTACCCGAAAACGAACACTAAGTCGGTATTATCAATTTCGTTAATAGCATTGCTCATTGCGCCATTACCGACCGATTGGTGCAGACCTGCAACCGATGGGCCGTGTCAGACACGAGCGCAGCAATCAACGTTATTGGTACCAATAACGGCGCGCGCAAATTTTTGCATTACATAGTTGGTTTCGTTACCCGTACCACGCGAGGAGCCGGTCGTCTGGATGGCATCCGGACCGTACTTCTCTTTGATGGCGCTCAGGCGCTCGGCAACGTAATTCAGTGCCTCATCCCAGGAAACAGGTTCGAGTTTGCCGCCACGCTGGCGACGGATCATGGGGGTTTTCAGGCGCGGGGTCAGGATCTGGGTATCGTTAATGAAATCCCAGCCATAATAACCCTTCAGACACAGGGTACCCTGGTTGGTTTTGCCCTGCGCTGCCTCCGCCCGGACGATTTTGCCGTTATCGACGACCAGGTTGATTTTGCAACCTGATGCGCAATAGGGGCAAACCGTGACGACTTTTTTCATCGGTCTCGCTCCAGTTAATCAAATCACGCATACGCGCTCTCGACTACAGTATGCATCTTTTATGCCACATTTTATTTGGGGTCATTCCCTGATATTACGGGCACTATTTATTCAAAACTCTGACGAAAAACAGGCTGTCGTCAGTTTTGACGTGACGAAACGAAATACCGCGTGACAGCCATCACGCGGCTGACATTTTATTTTTTCTCGACGACGGGAGCCGCCTGATACCCGCCACCCAGCGATTTCATCAACTGAATGCTTTGGATCACCCGGCGGCTGTCCAGCATCAGTAATGACATCTCCTCGGCAAGCACCGGCAACCGGGCTTCGGTGGCCTGTAAGCGACTGGTTAAGCCTCGTTGATAGGCGGCCTCGGCAGCGCGCTGGGTGAAGCGCGTTGCTTCTACGCGTTCAGCCTGCATCTCTCGCTCGTCGTTGAGCGTTTGCAGACGCGTGCCGTTGACGGCAACGTCGCGCACCGCATTCAGCACTGACTGGTTGTAACGTTCAATCATCATGTTGCTGGCGGCGCGAGTGCCTTCGAGATTGGCATTCAACCGTCCACCGTCAAACAGCGGCAATTTCAGACCTGGGATAAAGTTGAACTGGCGACTGGTTTTTTTGAATAAGGTATCCAGGTGGATAGAATCCAGGCCGAAAAACGCTTTGATATCAAAGCTCGGATAGAACAGCGCCCGCGCGGAATCCACCTGATCTAATGACGCCTGAACATACCAGCGCATGGCTTGCAGATCCGGGCGTCTGGCGAGCAACTCATAAGAGAGTGTCGCCGGAATACCGGTCTGGACTTGCGGTAATGCCACTGGTTTGATCTCCGGCATATCGCTGGCTCCTGCGCCAATCAATGCACGCAGAGATTCTCGCGTTTCGGTGATTTGCCCTTTGACAGCGGCAATTTGTTTATCGACCGCCAGAATCTGCGCCCGCGCGCCGTGGAAAGGCACTTGCGCTTCCAGGCCGTGCGCCACTTTGCTCTGGTGCGCTTTCACCGCGTAATCAATCACATCGCGAGTTTGTTCTAACAGATCGAGCATCTGGTAGCTGGCCTGCATGTTGTAATAAAGCTGCGCTACGCCCGCGGTCAGCGATAGCTCTACTGCTGCGGTTTCTGCCAGCGCTGCATTATGCGCGCCAATGGCGGCGGCAACCGCTGAGCGATGCACACCCCACAAATCAAGATCCAGTCCGGCAAACAAACCGACTGTGGCTTCCGTATAGTACGGCCCGTCCATACCCAGTGCTGGCGCATCCATAGCATAAGGGCTTAAAAAGCCGTTCGCCGAGACACGTTGGCGGTTGAGCATCCCTAACGCTGCGACCTGTAATTGTGAACCGGCATCTAACAAATCGGCCTGCGACTGCGCTTTTTCTTCCCGCAGTTTCGCTTCGGCGAGGGTGTGTGAACCACTTAGCGTCCGTTGGATCAAAGCATCCAACTGCGGGTCATTGAGTTGTTTCCACCACTGCGCCTGCGGCCAACCGGAGCTGGCAAGATGAATATCATCGGCCAGTTTGATTTGTTCCGGTTTGAGCTGTTGATGAGGCGCAGAATCCTTACGTACCAGGGCACAGCCGGAAATCAGCGTCGTGCTGCCGAGAATGCTGCACAACAGCAGGCGTGAAAGTTGACGATTGATCATTGCGTGGCTCCTTGTGCCTGTTCCGTGGCGGGCGTTAATGCCGGGGCTGTCCAGTCTGGCAAGCGGGCGAAAAGCTGGCAGACGTGTTGCTCCTGTTTTAATAAGGTCGGCAGAATGGCCTGCGAGGCGGGTGTTTCTTCAAGCGTTATTTGAGGAGAACGACTGAATGCGCTTGCCAGGCCGGCGGCGTATTTCTCCAGTGCGTCGGCAAACAGGCCTGCTCTGTCCGGCTGTAGTGCGTTATCCAGCGCCTGCGCCGAGTTCCAGGTTGCATCCCAGGCGTGAAGAATATCGCGGCCCTGACGAATAACCGTTTGCGAACGTTCAATCAGTAACGCGCGTTCTTCGCTGTCCAGTTGACGCTCCAGCGCCACGCGTTGGCACATCTCTTCACAGGCATTAAACGCCGCATGCAGACCTATACGAATTTGCAGATAAGTGCGCAGAGCCGTGACTTCCTGCTGGCGTGGGATCCGCATTACTTTACTCAACATACCCAGCGCGCCAGCCAGTTTTTGCGGCAGTGTGCGCGCTTCACTTTCAGGCCAGACAAAGGTGTAAATCACCGCGGACACCACGGTACCAATGATGATACCCAGGGCGCGATCGCGAATTTCCACCAGGTCGTACACCGGGCCAAAAACGTTTTCGAGCGTGGCGAGCGCGAAGGTGACCACCATCTGTGTGCCGATATAAGAAGAGCGTTCAGAGCTGGTGGCAATCCATGCGCCTAACAGGAAAATCGGTGCCAGCACAAATAGCAATTCGACAATATTGTCCAGCCAGGGCATGACCAGTAGCGTGAATAACAGCGCCAGAATTGCGCCGGAAAAAGCCCCGCCAAAACGCAACACCATCTTCTGGTACGACGAACCGACATTGGGGTTAGCGACGATCACGCAGGTCAGCATACAGGTGTGAATGCCTTCCCAGTCCACGCCGCTGTAGAAGGTGTAACAGATCAAACAGGCGAGCAGCGTTTTTACCGCGTAGCGCATATAGTCTGGATTGGTAAAAGCATCGGCGACCATTGATGGCGGTTTGGCGGCGGGCGTTGGCGGCGTATTTGGGTCCATCTGACCCAGTTGCAACAATGTCTGGCAGATATTCTCCAGGTTACATTCCCGTGCCGCCATCGCTTCACTTTCAGTGATCCGCCAGTCGCTTTGCCAGCGCTGACCTTCGGCAATGGCATGCTGCAGTTTGTTGATTTCTGAGGCTAATTTTTGCCGAAATTCAATAATTGCCTGAGAATCAGCAAAAGAGGTGGGATCGTAGCGATTCAGCGTCGAGTAAATGTAGGTTACCGTTGCCACGCAGCTTTGCCACCATGCGCTCTGAGTTCGCCAGTTGGCATCGTCCGCGAGGCAAAAGACATTGAGTTTTTGCAGCGCCAGCGCCTCTCTTTCAATCCGCGTTTCGGGTAGCGGTGCGAGGCTGTCCGTCAGGTGGCTAATGGCATCATCAAGCCGATCATTAAGCACCTGATGCATCTGCGTGATAGCACGGCTGGGAAACCACAGCACGCCGATTAACGTCATCAATAACGTCGGGTAGAGGCCGACAACGATACACCACAGCGTTAAGCGCACGACCACTTCCGGATAGTCGAGCATGGCGGGGAAGGTTTGCCCGTAAATAGCGACAATGGCGACGGCGAAAAAGACCAGCCCCAACCGATGGGTGCGCATCAAAAACATACAGCCCATCAGGATCGGTCCGGCAATGATCAATCGGATCAACGGTTCGCCATATGACCATTTGTAGATCAAAAACAGGCTGGCGATTTCCAGCATCGTGGCGACCACAAACAAGATCGCGACAAATTTGGTGTAAAACGCGTTCGACTGAATACCGTAAAACAGCACTGCCAGTGATAACGCCACAAAAGGGATCTCAAAAGTCATCGAGATCAGAATCACCAGCAAGCAGCCTACCCAGAGTTGCATAGTCTGCGGCACGCGGCCTGGTCGCCGCTCGCTTAACTCTTCATGAAAGAACGCCAGCAGCCTGACCACCGGTAATGGCAGGGAGTTGAGCGCGCTCATTATTGCGGCTCAAGATTAGCGACTGCCGAAGCGCCGATGCGGAACATTTCCGGGTCAGGTTTTTCAACCATGATTTTGACCGGAAAACGCTGGGCAACGCGGACCCAGTTAATAGAACGAGACACTTTCGGCAGGCCGCCCAGCACCAGACCGCCGTCATCCGGTAGCACGCCGTAGCCAATCGAATCCACTTTACCCTCGAAGGTTTTGCCGCTGTCGCTCATCAGGCGAATCGTTGCGGGTGTACCCGAGCGAATATTTTTCAGATCGGTTTCGCGGAAGTTGGCGATCACGTACCAGTGACGAGTGTCGATTAGGGTGAAAATAGGGCGCATGGCAGAAGCAAATTGCCCAACCGAGGTTTTGAGGGAAATGACTCGGCCATCAAACGGCGCGCGAACGGTCGCCATTTCCAGATGCAGTTTCGTCAACGCAATATCCGCTTCCACTGCCGCACGTTGCGCCACCAGCGCATCCACGCCGCTGACGGCGCTGGCGGCTGACTGCGCCTGCAACAATACGGCATTAAGATCTGCTTCTGCGGCGCGCTGCGCCGTTCTTGCACGGTCAACGTCTTCCGCTGAGACGAAACCTTCTTTCAGTAATGGCTCGGTGCGGCGTAATGTATCACTGGCCTGTTTCGCGGCGGCACGGGCTTTTTCTACCGTGGCATTAACCGAGTCGGCACCAAACTGTTGTGCGTCAACGCTACGCTGGGTGAGCATAATTTGCTTATCCAGCGCCGCGAGGGAGGCTTCGGCTTTCGCCAGATTGGCTTCGTACGGGCGCGAGTCGATGCGGAACAGCAAATCGCCCTGTTTCACCGCCTGGTTGTCGGTGACCGCCAGTTCTACAATGCGACCGCTGACTTCCGGCACCACATCAATGGTATCTGCTGACGCGTAGGCGTCATTAGTTGATGGCGCACTGTCTACGCGCCAGATAACGAAAACAAGGGCAACCAGCGCCAACGCAACCACTAACAGAGCAGGGAATTTACTGCGAGGAGCTTTTTTCGGCGTACTTTCCATGAGCGCGTCTCAAATAGATTAGAAAAATGCCAGCCAGAACAGCATGGCGTAGAGAGCAAAAAGGGCGGTATAAATAATTCCGACAAATGCCAGATTGATATTTGCCCGCTGAATAATTCGCCTCGTGATGAGCGTCAAAATAAGGCTGGCAATGGCGCAGAAAAACCAGCTGGGATAATAAGCGCCGATCACCGGGATTGCCGGAGATAATGAGCATCCCGAAACCATGAAGACGGGAATTATCCAGGCTGTTTTTTTGAGTTGCATCGCCATGCGAGAGAGAACTGTTGGCATATTAAATACATCCTGTCTGCTGCGAACAATATCTGTAGTGAATATCAATATCCATTGAAGGCGTCAGTATGGCTATTTTCTCGATGAATAAAAATAGCTTTATTCAGCCACCGCATTCATAACTTATATATTTTATGTATTAATTGGTTGTATGTATTTTTAAAATAAATACTTTTGGGGGCTTAAGCGCCCCCAAAAGTGAGTGGCATTAATTTGGGGTTACGATATTCACCCACAAATCGAAATTATCCAGACAGGCAATAATTTCTTCCAGTTTCGCGCCATTGCCAATAATTTTGGCTTTCTTCGCTTTTACCAGATCCGCCATTTTGGCTTGTCCGGTCAGCACGGCGTGAAGATCTTCACGGCTGATGTAGAAAGAGGCGTTGGCTTCAGGTTGCAGCGTTTTACGGTAGTTAAGCACGCTATCGTTCAGCGTCAGGTTGAGGTTATCGCCGTTGCTCATATTGAAGTTCAGGCTGATATTCTTACCTGCGGCTTTCGCGCTATCGAGGCGAACGGCCATAAAGTCGAACAGCATTTCGACCGACATCCCGCGAAGGGTGTCCGGAGAACCGGTGGTGCCGTGGCTGAACTTATGTACCCCTTCGCGCAGCTCTTTCGCGCCGGTCAGGTAGAAACCGCGCCAGGTGGCGGACTCGGCCTGATAGCCCAGCTGTTCAAAGTTATTCGCTTGCAGATTCTTCGCGACCTGGTCACCCGGGTTGGCGGCAATCACCTGTTTCAGCAGTTCTGCCGACCAGCGATAATCACCTTGCTTGTTCGCTTCTTTCGCCAGGTTAATAACGCGGGCAGAACCGCCCAGAGCTTGCACGTAACGTTTACCCATCTCCACCTGACCATACGGATGCAGGTTAGCCGGGTTACCGTCGTAATAGCCAAGATAGAAGTTATACACCGCGCGGGCGTTGTGGCTGACAGAACCGTAATAGCCGCGGCTGGCCCAGTTATTGGCAAGCGCAGGTGGCAGCTTAATCATGTCGCCAATTTCATTCATGGTGTAACCCTGGTTCGCCAGGTGCAGGGTCTGGTCGTGAATGTATTTGATAGTATCGCGATATTTACCAATATAATCATTGATATGCTTATTGCCCCAGACCGGCCAGGTGTGCGGCATAAACAGTACTTCCGCGTCGTTACCCCACATATCCAGCGTTTCGTTCAGATACTCTGTCCACTTGCTGGTATCGCGGGTTTTCGCGCCGCGCAGGGTGTAGAAGTTGTGCAGGGTATGCGTGGCGTTTTCGGCGGTACACAGGGCTTTCAGGGCCGGAATATAGAAGTGCATTTCGGCTGGCGCTTCGCTACCCGGAGTCATCAGAAAGTCAAACTCCAGACCGTCGATAACCATCTTCTCGCCAGTTCTGACAATCGTTTTGGTTGGCGCAATAATGCTCGGGTCACCCGTTGCCAGCGTCACGCCAAGCCCGTTGCCCACGTTACCTTGCGCGTTGTGCGGCAGTAACAGGCCGTAAGAGTAAAGTGCACGGCGGCTCATGATGTTACCCGCCAGCACGTTTTCACTGATGGCTTCGTCCATAAAGCCTGCCGGAGCGATCACCTGCACTTTGCCGGATTTAACATCCGCTTCAGAGATAATGCCTTTCACGCCGCCATAGTGGTCGGTGTGGCTGTGAGTATAAATAACAGCAACAATCGGTTTTTGTGGACGATGTTGATAATAGAGGTCAAGTGCGGCTTTTGCGGCAGGCGGCGTTACCAGCGGGTCGATAACAATAATGCCTTTCTCGCCTTCCACGAATGTAATGTTAGAGATATCCTGGCCGCGCACCTGATACATTTTATCGGTGACTTTGAACAGGCCAGAAATGCCGTTGATTTGCGACTGACGCCACAGGCTGGGGTTTACGGTTTCCGGCGCAGCGGCATTAATATCAAATTTGTAATAATTCGCGCGGTAGTAAACTTTGCCGTTAGCATCACGCAGAATACCTTCATCCAGCAGCGGGGCGATAAATCCACGCTGGGCATCGTCAAAGTCCTGACGATCGCTAAACGGTAATGATTTTGCGTAATGCTGATTAACCTGCTGGGTATATTGAGTCGCGGCTTTCGCTTCATCTGTTGCGTGAGCGGTATTTACCATCATGCCGCTGGCGGCAGTTAACGCAATAACAATCCTGCTCAAACGGAATAACCGAGAGTTATTCATATAAATCTCCATTTATCATTTATGTCGTAAATATGTAATCCATGCAAAATACGTCATTTAAAGCTGGCGTTATCATAATTGGGAATTTGCGACTTTAATAAGTGGAAGTGTGAGCGGAACGAGCCATTTTATTAGGCATTTGTGCTGAAGAGGGAAAAGTCCGGCATATTTATTACTATCATCAATAATGTGACCTGACTTATATTTTTATTATTTATATTAGTTTCCGCTTTCACTTCGACAAGAAGTACGCACAATGATTAATCAGATGAATGATGCGGAGTGTAACCATGAAACCCGTCGTGCTGGTGGTGGATGATGACACGGCTATCTGCGCACTGTTGCAGGACGTGTTAAGTGAACATGTCTTTACGGTTTTAGTCTGCCATACCGGACAGGAGGCAATTTCACGTGTGGAATGCGATCCTGATATCGCGCTGGTGGTGCTGGATATGATGCTACCCGATACCAACGGCCTGAGGGTATTGCAACAAATCCAGAAACTGCGACCGGCACTGCCGGTAGTGATGCTGACTGGCCTGGGTAGTGAGTCTGATGTGGTGGTCGGGCTGGAAATGGGCGCAGATGATTACATCTGCAAGCCGTTTACCCCACGAGTCGTGGTCGCACGGCTGAAAGCGGTGTTGCGACGGGTTGGTGCGCTGATGGTTAATGAGGAGAAAAATGCCGGGCTGTCATTCAATGGCTGGTATCTCGATACCACACGCTGCCAGCTGCATAGTCCGCTACAGCAACATGTCGAGTTGACCCAGGGCGAATATGGCTTGTTACTGGCCCTGGCGCAAAACGCGCGTCGGGTATTAAGCCGTGAGCAGTTGCTGGCGTTCACCCATAGCGACAGCGTTGAGGTGTTTGATCGCACTATCGACGTATTAATCATGCGGCTACGACGCAAAATTGAACTAAACCCGCATCAACCGGTATTGATTAAAACCTTACGCGGCCTGGGGTATGTCTTCGCTGCCGACGTGCATTAATTCGACATTTCTGTTTGCAGCTCTTCCAGCGTTTTCGCCCCGTCGATGGCATTGGCGCATAACAGGCTTGCCCGCGCGCAGGCATGTGCCAGTTTGATGCTCTCAGTAAGCGTCCAACGTTCATGGCAGCCATATAAAAATCCGGCACAAAATGCATCGCCCGCGCCGACGCTGCCGATAATCTCCCGTTGTTCTAACTTTTGCGAAGGGATCCACACGCCGCCCTGTTCCGGCGTCTCTCCCCAGGCACCTTCCGGACAGTGGATCACCACTCGCTGTCGTACGCCCGCATCTAACAGTTCACGCGCGGCTGCAGCAATATGCGCGATATGCGGTTCGCCGTTGGGTAACCGAATCTCCAGCCCGCTAAATTCCCCGGCCTCAAGCTCGTTAATCACCAGATAATCCAGATAACGCAATGCGGGCAGCACCAGTGGCTGATAACGCGGATCGCCCTTGCGGGAGACAAGGTCGAGTGAGGTTTCAAAGCCAGTATCACGCATTTGCGCCAGCAAACGGGCGCTACGGGTGCCGTAAACATCGTCCGGCATATCCAGGCTATCGAGCAACAGTAAATAGCCGAGATGGAAAATCTTCATGGTGTTATCGAGCTGATCGAACGCCGGAAGATCCAATAGTCTGTTTGCGCCCGGCGAATGGAAAAACGTCCGCTGCCCGCTTGGATCAGTCATTACCTGCGACATTGACGTCGGCGCAAAGGTAGTGCGCTGCACATGCTGGCGGTTGACGTGGTATTGCTCAAGCATCGCCATAATGTAATCGCCGTCGCTGTCCTGACCGATTAACCCGACCGCCTGTAATGGCAGTCCGGTGCGCATTTTCGCCAGCGTCAGCAGGACGTTAAGCGGTGCGCCACCGGTCGAGCGTTCGCTGTGGGTGATCTCCGCCAGCCAGCCGCGCTCTGGCCACTGGATAATCTGGTGAACGTGGTCAACCAGCATATTGCCCGCGGCGATAATCCCTTTACGTTCCATCATGCTTGCCCCGCGCTACCAAAAATACGCATCTGTTGTGCAACCGTATCGCTGATGGCGGCTTCCACTGCCAGCAGTAGCTCGGCAAACTCGTTATACATCGGCTGACGGTGCGCTATTCGGGTTTCAACAGCTGCCAACGCCGCTTGCGACATGCCCGTGTAGAAATTGATTTTGTGGATCCCCAGTTCGATGGCGCGACGAAAATCAGTATCGCTAATCCCTGAGCCGCCGTGTAACACCAGCGGGATAGCCGCTTGCTGGCGGATGGCGTCGAGGCGCGGAAAATCGAGTTTTGGTTCGCCGCGATATTTACCGTGTGCATTGCCAATCGCCACGGCCAGCGCGTCAATGCCGGTACGATCGACAAAATCCCGCGCCAGTTGCGGATCGGTAAACAGGGATTCATCGGCATGACCATAGAGCGCACCGCCTTCGTCGCCACCTACCGCACCCAGTTCAGCTTCTACCGATACGCCAACGGCATGGCACATTTTCACCACTTCCCGCGTCTGGCGGACATTTTCTTCATACCCCAGCGTGGAGCCGTCAAACATTACTGAGCTGAATCCCAGCCGCAACGCTTGCACCACCGATTCAAAATGCAGCCCGTGATCGAGATTTAACACCACCGGAATCGCGTGATGTGCCGCTTCAAATTTCACGGCTTCGACCAGGGAATCCAGCGAGATATATTTAAAATGTACTTCGGCAATATTGATAATAAACGGCGAACGTTCCTGTCTGGCTGCAGCAAATAGCGCGCGCAAAAAGTGCGAGTCCAGCACATTAAACGCGCCTAACGCATAGCGATGTTCACGGGCATGAGCTAACCCTTCAGCGAGAGAAATCAACGGCATAACGTTCTCCTTATTCAGCGGAACTGGCGGTATTCGTTACACAACACCAACTGGGCAGGTTCGTCTTCGTCAATCAGGTTGTAGCGGGCCAGCGGGCGTAAAAAGTGGTTATCATGGTCGTCGTCATTGACTGAAGAGACTTCGCCAACCAGCACATCGCCAAAACCGGTTTCCGCCCAAAAGCTGTGATAAAGGCCGGGTGGCAGGCAGATACTTTCGCCGGGGGACAGGCGTAACTGACTGCCTGCGACATGCGTCTGGCGGCAGCCGTCGATCACCACCGTAACGTCGGTATCAACTGTTTGCTCGTTGCTATCGGCATTCCACAGTTCAATAATCAAATTGCCGCCGCCGCGATTGATAATGTCCTCGCGCTTACGCCAGTGAAAGTGCATTGGCGTTACCTGCGTATCGCGCACATGCATGATCTTCTCGGCGTAACATTTCACATACGGCATTCCATTTGGTGAACCGTTACGTAGGGTAAACAGCGTCAGCCCCTGTTCTGCAAAGTCGTTGCCGCCAAAAGCAGTTACATCCCAGCCGAGTTTGAGATCAAAAACTTCTTCCCACGCGGCGGTGTCGAGCTGCTGCCATTGGGCAGGCGAGAAGCTGGCAAAGGGCGGAAGATGCACATCATGTTGCGAAAAAAATTGCCGTGTATGGCCGAGAATGTCGTTTATAACGGAGCGTTTCATCGAAAGCGTTCTCCTTTGCGCTGGCCGGGCAGCATCGCCGCCCGGCGTGTAGACTTATTTCACCGTCCAGCCTTTGTAATTGCCGACGTTGTTTTTATCGATCATCGTCACCGGGATTAGCACCGGCTCTTTCGGCGCGGGTTTGCCCTGCAAGATGTCATAACCAATCTCAACGGCTTTTGCTGCCATTACCTGGGGATCTTGCGCAGGAGTGGCGACAAACAACGAGTTCTCACGCTTCAGTGCCTCTTCGGCGTCCGGACTTCCGTCCACACCGACGATAAAGAACTCGTTACGTTGCGCCTGTTTTGCCGCCAGATCGGCACCGATCGCAGTAGGATCGTTAATCGCAAACACGCCGTCGATCTTCGGATTCGCCGCCAGCAGCCCGGTCATCACTTCCAGCCCGCCTTCACGACTGCCTTTGGCGTTCTGGTTGTCAGAGAGCACCTTGATGTCAGGATGGCGTTTAAATTCGGTCTGGCAGCCTTCGACGCGGTTCTGCACGGCGGAAACTGGCGGGCCATTGATGATCACCACGTTGCCTTTGCCTTTCAGGCGATCGGTGATGTATTTACAGGCCATTTCGCCTGCCTGGGTATTATCGGAAGTGATGGTTGCATCGGCACCTTCTGCCGCGACGTCAACTGCGACGACCACGATCCCGGCGTCTTTAGCCCGTTTCACTGCCGGGCCGATCCCTTTTGAATCGGCAGCGTTGAGGATGATCATATCGACGTTAGCGGCGATAAAGTTGTCGATCTGCGACACCTGCTGGCCCAGATCGTAGCCGCTGGAAACCAGCGTTACTTTGACGTTATCGCCAGCCAGTTTACGTGCTTCCAGCTCCGCGCCTTTGGTGATCTGCACGAAGAACGGGTTCGCCAGATCGCCCACCGTCACGCCTATCGATTTCAATTCTTTTGCCTGGGCAAATGGTGTCGCGGCCAGCAGCGCGCCTGCACAGAGCGCGGTCACTAAGGGCTTCAATCTCATGCTGTATTCCTCATGTGTAGGGTATTGTTGTTATGCACTTTGATGGTGTCGGGTACGGTATTTGTCGATCAGCACCGCAATGATGATCACCGCCCCTTTGATCACCAACTGCCAGAAGTAAGAGACGCCCATTAAGGTCATGCCGTTGTTTAGCGTAGCGATAATCAGCGCCCCTACCAGCGTGCCGGTGATGGTACCGATGCCGCCGACAAAACTGGTGCCACCGAGGATCACCGCTGCAATGGCGTCCAGTTCGTAACCCATGCCTAAGTTGCCGTTAGCACTGTACAGCCGCGAGGCACTCATAATCCCGCCAAGCCCTGAAAGTAGGCCGCTCATGCCATAAACAAACAGCAGCACCAGCCAGACCTTAATGCCGGTAAGACGCGCCGCCTGCATATTGCCTCCGACGGCGTAGATATGAACGCCAAGCGTGGTGCGGCGCAGAATAAACCAGCACACCACAATCACCGCCAGCGCAATCACCACCAGCCACGGGATCGGTCCGAGATAGTTATTACCTATCCACTCGAAATTAATGTTGGAGTTGATGACCGTGGTGCCGTCCGCCAGCAGATATGCCGCCCCGCGCAACGCTGTATACGTGCCGAGCGTGACGATAAACGGCGGCAATCCGGCAAAGGCCACCAGCGCGCCGTTGAACAGCCCCAGCAGCAGGCCGAGCATCAGCGCTGCCGGGATCGACAGCATGGCGAACTCCGGGCTAAGGGAGACGACCATCGCTGCCACCGCCGTGGTGCCGAGAATTGAACCCACGGAAAGATCGATCCCACCGGTCAAAATGATGAAGGTCATTCCCGCCGCCAGAACAATGTTGATCGATGCCTGGCGGGTAATATTTAGCAGGTTACTTTCGGTAAAAAAGTTTGGCGCGATAAAGCCAAATACCGCCACGATAAGGATCAGAATCGGCAAAATGCCGACCGTTTGCATCAGATCGCTCATCAGCATTTTTTTGGCAGAGGTTTTTGCAGAGGTCGTCATGAGGGCTCCACCTGGGAATGGGCGTCGTTGACGCCAGTCGCTAAGGTCATAATGTTTTCCTGGGTGATGTTTTTGCCGTTTAACTCACCAGCAATGCTGCCTTCGCGCATCACATAGACGCGATCGCTCATTCCCACTATCTCCGGCAATTCGCTGGAGATCATCAGGATCGCCACGCCCTTGCGCGCCATCTCGTTCATGATCCGGTAGATCTCGCTTTTTGCGCCAACATCCACGCCGCGGGTGGGTTCATCGAGCAGTAAAATGCGTGGGCCAATTGCCACCCAGCGGGAGATCAACAGTTTTTGCTGATTGCCGCCGGAAAGCCCGCCCGCGCGTACCTGGGAATGAGGTACGCGAATGTTGAGTAACTTGATGGCGTCATCGGAAATGGTTTGCGCTTTTTTGCGATTGAGCATTCCCCAGCTGGCATCGCGCTCCAGGGTCGCCATGGTGATGTTTTCGGCTGCCGCCATTTCAAGGAACAGCCCCTGTTCTTTGCGATTTTCGGTGAGAAAACCAATGCCAAGATCGATGGCTTCGCGCGGGGAGTGGATCACCACCGGCTCGCCATCGACTTCAATCATTCCGCCCGTCGCTTTTCGCACGCCGAAGATCAATTGCGCCAGTTCGGAACGTCCGGCACCCACCAGCCCAGAGAGGCCGACAATTTCGCCGGAACGTACCAGCAGGCTACTTGGCTGGACTTTGACGCCGTCGGTCAGGTGGTGAACGTTCAGGCGGGCTTTACCGAGCGGGATATCGCGCTCTTTATTGAACAGATCGCTCAGCGGCCTGCCGACCATCATCCGCACCAGCTCCCCGGCGTTGAGATTGTCGCGGGTCAGGTTGCCAACGTATTGCCCGTCACGCAGCACGCTGACGCGATCGGAAAGCTCATACACTTCTGCCATGCGGTGGCTGATGTAGATAATCGCCATCCCTTCATCGCGCAGACGCATAATCAGTTCAAACAGGCGGTGAGTTTCGCGGGAGGAGAGGGCTGCGGTGGGTTCGTCCATCACCAGTATGCGACTGTTGCGATGCAGCGCGCGGGCGATTTCGACCTGCTGTTGCTCGGCGATGGTCAGCGTCATGACTTTATCGCTGGCGTTAAATTGCGCGCCGAGGCGGTCGATCACTTTTTGCGCCTGCACCAGCATCTCTTTACGCTGTACCAGCCCGCCGTGGGAAAGCTCGCTGCCGAGGAAAATGTTTTCAGCTACCGTCAGATTCGGTGCCAGCTGCATCTCCTGATAAATCAGCGTAATACCCGCGCTTAAAGCATCTTTCGGTGTGCGAATGTGAAAGGGCTTACCGCCAATCAGGATCTCACCACTGGTGGCGGTATACGCCCCTGCCAGCACCTTCATCAGCGTGCTTTTTCCCGCGCCGTTTTCCCCCATCAGGGCATGGATCTCGCCAGGGTAGACCGTCAAGTCCACCCCTTTTAGCGCATAAAATTTGCCGAAGGCTTTGGCAATATTGCGCATCTCCAGAACCGGCGTGCTGTTCATGGTGGACTCCTGCGAGGTTGTCGATATCAGCACTCCATCACAGGAAAGTAAATGCAAAATGTCAGAAGCCGTTCATATTTGTCATATTGCGATTTTTCTTCACGGAGCGTGATATGGCGCACCCCGGACGTCACTTTTTTGCCAGCGCGCGCGGGCGATTACTGCTTTTAAATTTGCTGGTGGTGGCGGTGACGCTGATGGTCAGCGGCGTGGCGGTAATGGGCTTTCGTCATGCCAGCCAGCTGCAGGAACTGGTGCAGCAGCAAACGGTGGATGATATGACTGGCAGCCTGAATCTGGCGCGCGACACGGCAAACGTGGCTACGGCGGCGGTGCGATTGTCGCAGGTGGTGGGGGCGCTGGAATATAAAGGCGAAGCCGAGCGATTGCAGGAGACACAGCGGGCATTAAAAAGCTCGCTTGAGCAACTGGCGAACGCGCCTTTAGCACAGCAGGACGCCGGGCTGGTGGCGCGAATAATCCAGCGCAGCAACGAACTGCAAACCAGCGTCGGCGGAATGCTGGAGCGCGGGCAAAGGCGGCATCTGGAGCGTAACGCGCTGTTAAGTTCGCTGTATCAAAACTTAAGTTATCTGCGGCATCTGCAAAAAGTCACCCACGCGCAAGATGATATTTTGCTTAACGAGATGAACCGGCTGATTGTCGCCGCTATTGCCACGCCCGCGCCGCAGGCGATTATTCATCAACTGGTCGAAGTGATGTCTGCCTTGCCGACTCACAGCGATACGCCGTTGATTAATACGCTACTTACTGATTTTAATCGTGAACTGCGCAAACTCGCGCCGCTTTCGGCGGATCTGGAGCAAAGCGATCTGGCAATCAACTGGTATATGTTTCACATCAAAGCGCTGGTGGCGATCCTCAATGGCGACATCAACCGTTATGCTGAACAGGTGGCGACGCTCTCTGGTCAGCGGGTGGCGCAAAGTTACCAGGATTTGCGCTCCGGCGAGAGGGTGATCATTATTTTCGCTCTGTTAGCGGTGGTGATCACCGCGTTTGCTGGTTGGTATATTTATCGCAATCTCGGTTCTAACCTGACGGCAATTTCCCGCGCTATGAGCAGCCTGGCACACGGCGAAGCAGACGTCACTTTTCCGGCGTTACAGCGACGCGATGAGTTGGGGGAACTGGCGCGCGCCTTTAACGTTTTTGCCCGCAATACCGCATCACTCGAACGAACGTCACGGCTGTTGAAAGAGAAAACCACGCAGATGGAGATTGCCCAAACCGAGCGGCAGGGGCTGGAAGAGGCGCTATTGCACAGCCAGAAGTTGAAAGCGGTTGGGCAACTGACAGGCGGGCTGGCCCATGATTTTAATAATCTGTTGGCGGTGATTATTGGCAGCCTGGAGCTGGTGAACACGGACTCGCCCGACGCGCCGCGAATACAGCGGGCGCTGCAAGCCGCCGAACGTGGGGCGCTACTGACCCAACGACTGTTGGCGTTTTCCCGCAAGCAGTCCTTACATCCGCAATCCGTTGAACTGAAAACATTGCTGGAAGAGTTAAGCGAATTAATGCGCCACTCCTTACCGACAACGCTGACGCTGGAGATTGAAGCGCAGTCTCCGGCGTGGTCCGCGTGGATTGACGTCAGTCAGCTGGAAAATGCCATCATCAACCTGGTGATGAACGCCCGTGACGCGATGGAAGGGCAGACGGGAATCATCAAAATTCGTACGTGGAATCAGCGGGTTACTCGCAGCAGTGGGCAGCGCCAGGACATGGTGGCGCTGGAGGTTATCGATCATGGCTGTGGTATGTCGCAGGCGGTGAAAAGCCAGGTATTCGAGCCGTTTTTTACTACTAAACAGACGGGCAGCGGCAGCGGCCTGGGCTTGTCGATGGTCTATGGTTTTGTGCGCCAGTCCGGCGGACGCGTAGAAATTGAAAGCGCGCTGGGGCAGGGTACAACGGTTAGATTACAGCTTCCCCGTGCGCTGACGGCGGCAAAAAACGTATTACCAGCGGCGGTAGAACAGACAGTCGTCAGCGGCGAGAAGCTGGTGTTAGTGCTGGAAGATGAAGCCGCGGTGCGCCAGACCATCTGCGAACAATTGCACTTGCTGGGCTATTTGACGCTGGAAGCGAGCAGTGGCGAACAGGCGCTGGACCTGCTGGCGGCATCAGCGGAAATCGATATCTTTATCAGTGATTTAATGCTTGCTGGCGGCATGAGCGGCGCAGAAGTTATCAATGCGGCCCGCAAACTTTTCCCGCACCTGACGCTGCTACTCATCAGCGGCCAGGATTTACGCCCCAGCCATAACCCTGCGTTGCCAGATGTGGCGCTGCTGCGCAAACCTTTTACCCGCGCGCAACTGGCGCAGGCGCTGGGGTAAATGGAGGGATGATTTTCAGAATTTATCAAGAAGCCTGGAGCAAGCATGCTGCTATTGTGAGCAATTCTTTTCTGAATGGGATATAAAAGGAATTATGCCAGTACTGACAAGAGGCGATTCACATATGATCGTGATGCCAACCACGTATAGCCCTATGACGGTTACTCGTTCTTTTCGTGTGGTGGAAGAGATCGAGCTTTCTGGACGTCTGTTACAGGTAATTTATGACAAGCAGACGCCAAGAGCGGCCATTATTGAAGCGGACATTGAAGTTTTTGCAGGCGTGCCGCGTCATCGGGTACTTGCCGCTCTCCATCTGCAGCGTAAAAAAGAGTTCGGCAGCGATATCATTGCCGTTGAACGCTGGTGGGAAGACTCGGATCTGGTACAGGTGGAAGGTATTTGTGTCTCTCCTGGTGAGCGCGATAAGGGTCTGGCAACGCCTTACCGAATTTGAGATTACTCCGCTACTCCGGTCATTCACACTCAACTAACGTTAAGCCAGTCCATCGCAGAGACTGGCTTATGAAACCTTACTCCACGCTCGTTCTTTTCACCCTGCTCACGTTGACCTCTGTTCCGGTCCAGGCCGATATTATCGACGACACCATTGGCAATATACAGCAGGCGATTAACGACGCTTATAACCCTGACCGTGGGCGAGACTATGAAGATTCGCGCGACGACGGCTGGCAGCGTGAAGTGAGCGACGATCGGCGCAGACAATATGACGACCGCCGCCGCCAGTTTGAAGATCGCCGCAGGCAGCTGGACGATCGCCAGCGCCAGCTTGATCAGGAACGTCGGCAACTGGAAGATGAAGAGCGGAGAATGGAAGATGAGTATGGGCGATAGGCAGATCGTTTTACCTAATCGTTGAGTACGCTCAGACCCAGTTTGTCCGCCACGATCTGCTCCAGAAGTGAAATTAATTCCGGGTCCATATAGCGATAATCATCAGGAATATCGAGCACATGCAGCGGTTTGTGTTCGATAAAAGGACGAAAATCCACAATTAGTCGCTTTTTATGTTTTTGTTCCATCACGCAGATGACATCGGCCCAGGAAAGCAGTTCATGGTTAACCGTTTTTTTGGCACTCCGACTGGTGCCAGCGGAACGAACAGCCAGCGCAGGATAATGACGAAATACCTGCTCTGCCGTGGGGCTTCGCCACTGATTACGACTGCATATAAAAAGAACATTCATGATAGGTCGACTCTGTTTATAACGAAGCGGCGGTGACAAGGTGTTCGATTTTACGCCTGATACAGGTGCGTTCTGGCATCTTTTTTCGGACTCTCGCCCCCCGGCTATGCGCCGTTTTCAGTAAATAGCCGAAAGTGAGTTTCGAATGGTTAAGCGGCAGCGGTGTGACCTACAATCCCTGCAAATCAGAAATCACAAACGGTTCCGCCGTGTGGCCGAAATCAACATCCCCAGAGGTTTAAACAGATCGTGGTAGCCCTGTGCGCCGCCAGTGCCAGTAAGCGTGAGGGACAGGCTCATGTTACAGCGTTTTCGTGAAGCGGAAATGGCTCTGTTCGTAGCCTTCGCGCAGATAGAAACGGTGCGCGTCGTGGCGCTTCACGTTGGTCGAAAGTTCGGTCATTTCGGCCCCGGCCTGGCGGGCTTCTTCTTCTGCCCATGCCAGCAACTTGCTACCAACGTTCAAACCGCGCGCCTGCGGCATCACCACCAGTTCCTGAATTTCGCCGATCCAGTTGACATGATGCAGATGAAACTGAAAATGCAGGCCGATCATGCCGACAACTTCGCCATCCAGCAGTGCCAGATGGTAGCGCATGTTCGGGTCGCGCAGGTTAGCGTTAAAGCCCGCGCGAAACGCGTGATGATCAAACTCCGCCTGTTTTAGCTCACAAACTAGCGCGTAAACCGCATCGGTGTCGCACTGCGTGGCGGGTCGAAGCTCACAAGCAGGCATGGTGTTTCTCCTTTTGATGAATCAGCGTCAGCAGCGTATCGACCGGCTGACGCAGATAGCAGCTATTTTTGTTTGACGACATTAATCATCCACGGCACGCCAAATTTATCGGTGACTTTGCCGAAGCCATGCGCCCAGAAAGTTTCCTGCCAGGCCATTTCGATTTTTCCGTTAGCAGCAAGGTTATCAAACCAGCGTTTTCCTTCTTCGACCTGTTGCGAATCGAGTACCAGTGTAAAACCGGAGTAGCTGGCTTTTCCTGACGGTATGGCATCGCTCATCATGATATCGCTTCCGGCAATACGCACGTTAGCATGGGCGATAGCGGTATCGGGAAATTGCATACCGGAAGGGCAGTTCTCGGCGCTGTCCTGCGCTGATTTCGGCATTTCGCCGAAGCTGATTTTATAGAGCAGTTCCGCGCCCAACGTACGTTGATAATAGGCAATCGCGTCGGAACAGTTACCGGCAAAAGAGAGGTAGGGACTTAACGGCATGATGGTGACCTCAGTTAAGAGAAGCCAGTTAAGTGTAGTTCGAAATTTATACAGATGAGAGGGAAGCCTGATAGGACGCGCGAGCGTCGCATCAGGCATCTGGCACCGTTGCCGGATGCGGCGCGAGCGCCTTATCCGGCCAAACGATCACAATACAATCAGTTCTTTTTCACAAACTCAGATTTCAGTTTCATCGGACCAAAACCGTCGATTTTGCAATCGATGTTGTGGTCGCCTTCAACCAGGCGAATGTTTTTCACTTTGGTACCGATCTTCAGCATCGAAGAGCTACCTTTCACCTTCAGATCTTTAATGATGGTAACGCTGTCGCCGTCAGCCAGCAGATTGCCGTTAGCATCTTTAACGATCAGCTCGTCGCTTTCCTGTGCAGGTTCTGCGTCGTTCCATTCGTAGGCACATTCCGGGCAGATGTACATGCCGTTATCTTCGTAGGTGTATTCGGAGTTGCATTTTGGGCAGTGTGGTAATGACATGTGGATTTCCTCAAAAGTCAGCAGGGCAAAAGCGCCAAAAAACGGCAGATTGCCGAAAAAGGCCGCAATTATACACAAAATCCCTGAGTTTGTCGGGGGTACTGCTGATTTTAGACGACGATCGTTTTCATTTGAAAGGAAACGCAAAAAGAAAATAATCTTTTTGCCTCCATTTATTATTTAAGATAAGGTTAATGTTCTACTTGGTCTTTTTTTAATTCAAATGATATTTTTATCTTTCTGACGTTTTAAACGTATCGGAAG
>NZ_JABWMS020000047.1:0-35328 GCF_013369155.2 Escherichia sp. 94.0001
CGACAACCCCACATTGTTATCATGGAAAATTACTGACGGGGATCTAAATTCCAAATTAAATACATTAGAATATCTAAACTGTATAACAAATATTATTAATTCTTGTGGAGTTTATCCTCAGGATTTAAAAGACAGAGAAATTATATCAACTTTTCACGCAGAAAAAGTCATTAATGATCTGTTAAAAAACGATTATAAAATTTCCCTTTTTCCAGATACAACTTACCGAGAGTTGAATAAAGCAGCACAGCGTAGCATTACAGCGCCAGACAGGATAGGAGAAGGAAAAACATGGGTTTATCAACGAGATACAATGATTGAAAGAGGTGATAACAGCGGTGTTCATCAGTATGGTCCAGCTGAACATTTCACTCACATTATATCTGACAAACCGTCTCCAAAAGATAAGTATGTTGCATATGCTATTAACATTCCTGACTATGAACTGGCAGCTGATGTATATAATATTAACGTAACGTCACCTTCCGGCCAGCAAAAAACATTTAAAATATTAATCAATCCAGAACATCTACGGCAAACACTTGAGCGTAAATCTCTTACTGCTGATCAGAAATCACAATGTGAAATCATCACACCCAAAAAACCTGGCGAGGCGATTCTTCATGCTTTTAATGCCACCTACCAGCAAATCAGGAAAAATATGGCCGAGTTTGCACGTTGCCATTATGGTTATATACAAATCCCTCCCGTAACAACTTTCCGCGCCGACGGACCAGAAACACCTGAAGAAGAAAAAGGTTACTGGTATCACGCTTATCAACCCGAAGATCTTTGTACCATCCATAATCCAATGGGAGATTTGCAGGATTTTATCGCATTGGTTAAAGATGCCAAAAAATTTGGCATCGATATCATTCCTGATTATACATTTAACTTTATGGGGATCGGAGGAAGTGGTAAAAATGATCTGGATTATCCCTCTGCCGATATACGAGCGAAGATTAGTAAAGATATAGACAGTGGTATCCCTGGCTATTGGCAAGGTCAGGTCTTGATTCCCTTTATTATAGATCCAGTAACTAAAGAACGTGACCAAATCCATCCAGAAGATATACATCTCACTGCAAAAGACTTCGAAGCAAGTAAAGATAATATTTCTAAGGATGAATGGGAAAACCTCCATGCATTAAAAGAAAAGCGTTTAAATGGAATGCCTAAAACAACACCCAAAAGTGACCAGGTTATTATGTTGCAAAATCAATACGTTCGTGAAATGCGAAAATATGGCGTACGAGGTTTACGTTATGATGCAGCAAAACACTCAAAACATGAACAAATAGAGAGGTCGATAACCCCACCGCTTAAAAATTATAATGAACGGTTGCACAATACAAATTTATTTAATCCAAAATATCAAAAAAAAGCTGTTATGAATTACATGGAATACCTGGTAACTTGTCCGTTAGATGAACAACAAATGTCATCGCTGCTTTATGAAAGAGATGATTTAAGCGCCATTGATTTTTCATTGCTCATGAAGACGATACAAGCCTTTTCATTCGGTGGAGATCTCCAAACCCTTGCATCAAAACCGGGTTCCGCAATCTCAAGCATCCCATCAGAAAGACGGATATTGATTAACATCAACCACGATTTCCCTAACAATGGTAATCTTTTCAATGACTTTTTATTTAACCATCAGCAAGATGAACAATTAGCAATGGCATATATGGCCGCTCTCCCGTTCAGCAGGCCTTTAGTTTACTGGGATGGTCAGGTATTAAAATCAACGACTGAGATTAAAAATGATGATGGGTCCACTCGTGTCGGCGGTGAGGCGTGGCTTAATAAAGGTTGCTCTACCTATCAGCAGCTCTACAATGAATTCCACGCATTATATATAGATAAAGAAGGAATATGGAGCGCATTTGAGGGTGTATTTGCAACTAAAAATGTTCTGGCCTTTAGTCGTGGGGATTCTGTGAACATTAATCACTCTCCTCATGATGGACTAGTTATAATAAATAAAGGAAACGAAGAAGTTGAAGGTACCTGGCCTAACAAATTGCAACCAGGAATATATAAAAACATGGGGAGTAATAGCGTTACCATTAATAATAATAATACACGCAAAAGTATTCCCCCTGGTAAAGTATTTACGCTTAGAGGCGGAGCTCTAAATATCAATATTCCTGGGCGCAGCGCTCTTCTTTTAGGGAAAACAGGAGAACCGCCGAACTATTTCTATTTGTAATTTAATGTTATATCTGCCCCGCTAAAACGGGGCAGATGATATGTTTAGTTTACTAACGGTCATTTTGCAGTGAAGCCATTTACTGTTTTTTATCGACCAGATAATCTGTTCTCTGATGGTAGCTCTCCCTAACCTGTTGCTTTAGTTATTCATTTCCTGTCTCCTTTGCCTTAATACCCTACATTAAATGTTACTAATTTATTGCTTTTGATCACAATAAGAAAACAATATGTCGCTTTTGTGCGCATTTTTCAGAAATGTAGATATTTTTAGATTATGGCTACGAAATGAGCATCGCCATGTCACCCTACATCTCATAAGAGGATCGCTTCTGATGAATGCACTGACCGCCGTACAAAATATCGCTGTCGATTCAGGCCAGGACTATAGCGGATTCACTCTCATCCCATCGGCGCAATCCCCGCGTCTGCTGGAACTCACCTTCACCGAACAGACGACCAAACAGTTTCTCGAGCAGGTTGCCGAATGGCCCGTGCAGGCGCTGGAGTACAAATCGTTTCTGCGTTTTCGGGTAGGCAAAATTCTTGATGATTTGTGTGCGAATCAGCTGCAACCGTTGCTGTTGAAGACGCTGCTAAACCGTGCTGAAGGTGCGCTGTTAATTAATGCGGTAGGTGTCGATGATGTCGCGCAGGCAGATGAGATGGTGAAGCTGGCAACGGCGGTGGCGCATCTGATTGGTCGCTCAAATTTCGACGCCATGAGTGGTCAGTATTACGCGCGTTTTGTGGTGAAAAATGTCGATAACTCAGACAGCTATCTGCGTCAGCCGCATCGTGTGATGGAGCTGCACAACGACGGCACCTACGTCGAAGAAATCACTGATTACGTGCTGATGATGAAAATCGACGAGCAAAACATGCAGGGCGGAAATTCGCTGCTGCTGCATCTCGATGACTGGGAACATCTGGAGCACTATTTCCGCCACCCGCTGGCGCGTCGCCCAATGCGTTTCGCCGCGCCGCCGAGCAAAAACGTCAGCAAAGATGTTTTCCATCCGGTGTTCGACGTCGATCAGCAGGGGCGCCCGGTGATGCGCTATATCGACCAGTTCGTCCAGCCGAAAGACTTCGAAGAAGGCGTGTGGTTGAGCGAGCTTTCAGACGCCATTGAAACCAGCAAAGGCATTCTGTCTGTACCCGTTCCCGTTGGCAAATTCCTGTTGATAAACAATCTGTTCTGGCTACATGGACGCGACCGCTTTACTCCGCATCCGGATCTGCGTCGTGAACTGATGCGCCAGCGCGGCTATTTCGCTTACGCCACTCACCACTACCAGACGCATCAGTAAGCGCAAAGGAATCGAGCGGATGTATGATTTTGTGATTATTGGCGGCGGCATCATTGGCATGTCGACCGCCATGCAACTGATTGATGTCTATCCGGACGCCCGCATTGCGTTGCTGGAAAAAGAGTCCGGCCCGGCCTGTCACCAGACGGGCCACAACAGCGGCGTGATCCATGCCGGGGTCTATTACACGCCCGGCAGCCTGAAGGCGCAGTTTTGCCTGGCGGGAAACCGCGCCACTAAAGCCTTTTGCGATCAAAACGGCATTCGCTACGACAACTGCGGCAAGATGCTGGTCGCCACGTCTGAACTCGAAATGGAACGGATGCGCTGCTTATGGGAACGCACGGCGGCGAACGGTATTGAGCGCGAGTGGTTAAACGCCGAGGAGCTACGCGAGCGCGAACCGAATATCACCGGACTGGGCGGCATTTTTGTGCCGTCCAGCGGTATTGTCAGCTACCGCGAAGTGACGGCGGCAATGGCAAAAATCTTCCAGGCCAGAGGCGGTGAGATTATTTATAACGCCGAAGTCAGCGCCCTCAGTGAGCATAAAAACGGCGTGGTGATACGGACCCGTCAGGGCGGTGAATATGAAGCATCGACGCTGATTAGCTGTTCCGGGCTGATGGCTGACCGGCTGGTGAAAATGCTCGGCCTCGAGCCGGGCTTTATCATCTGCCCGTTCCGTGGCGAATATTTCCGCCTTGCCCCGGCGCATAACCAGATTGTTAACCACCTGATTTACCCCATCCCCGACCCGGCAATGCCGTTTTTGGGTGTGCATCTCACCCGCATGATCGACGGCAGCGTGACCGTCGGGCCAAACGCGGTGCTGGCGTTCAAACGCGAAGGCTATCGCAAGCGCGACTTCTCATTTAGCGACACGCTGGAGATTTTGGGCTCGTCGGGGATTCGCCGGGTGCTGCAAAACCATCTACGCTCAGGACTGGGCGAGATGAAAAACTCGCTGTGCAAAAGCGGCTATCTGCGGCTGGTGCAAAAGTATTGTCCCGGGCTTTCGTTAAGCGATCTCCAGCCCTGGCCCGCCGGTGTGCGGGCGCAGGCAGTATCGCCGGACGGCAAGCTGATTGACGATTTTCTGTTTGTCACCACCCCGCGCACGATCCACACCTGCAATGCGCCCTCCCCGGCAGCGACATCAGCAATTCCTATTGGTGCGCATATTGTCAGCAAGGTACAAACGCTGTTGGCAAGCCAGAGTAACCCCGGACGCACGCTGCGAGCGGCACGTAGTGTGGATGCCTTACACGCCGCCTTTAATCAATAACCTTTGAAAACAGGATGTAGCGATGAAACTGAACGACAGTAACTTATTCCGCCAGCAGGCGTTAATTAACGGGGAATGGCTGGACGCCAACAATGGCGAAGTCATCGAGGTCACTAATCCGGCGAATGGCGACAAGCTGGGTAGCGTACCCAAAATGGGCGCAGATGAAACCCGCGCCGCTATCGACGCCGCCAACCGCGCCCTGCCCGCCTGGCGTGCCCTTACCGCCAAAGAACGCGCCAACATTCTGCGTAACTGGTTCAATTTGATGATGGAGCACCAGGACGATTTAGCGCGCCTGATGACCCTCGAACAGGGTAAACCGCTGGCGGAAGCGAAAGGCGAAATCAGCTACGCCGCCTCCTTTATTGAGTGGTTTGCCGAAGAAGGCAAGCGTATTTATGGCGACACCATTCCCGGTCATCAGGCCGATAAACGCCTGATTGTTATCAAGCAGCCGATTGGCGTTACCGCCGCTATCACGCCGTGGAACTTCCCGGCAGCGATGATTACCCGTAAAGCCGGTCCGGCGCTGGCGGCAGGCTGCACGATGGTGCTGAAACCCGCCAGTCAGACGCCTTTCTCTGCGCTGGCGCTGGCAGAGCTGGCGATTCGCGCGGGCATTCCGGCTGGCGTATTTAACGTGGTCACCGGTTCGGCGGGCGCGGTCGGTAACGAACTGACCAGCAATCCGCTGGTGCGCAAGCTGTCGTTTACCGGCTCGACCGAAATTGGCCGTCAGTTAATGGAACAGTGCGCGAAAGACATCAAAAAAGTGTCGCTGGAGCTGGGCGGCAACGCGCCGTTTATCGTCTTTGACGATGCCGATCTCGATAAAGCCGTGGAAGGCGCGCTGGCCTCGAAATTCCGTAACGCCGGGCAAACCTGCGTCTGCGCCAACCGCCTGTATGTGCAGGACGGCGTGTATGACCGCTTTGCCGAAAAATTGCAGCAGGCGGTGAGCAAACTGCACATCGGTGACGGGCTGGAAAAAGGCGTCACCATTGGGCCACTGATCGATGAAAAAGCGGTAGCAAAAGTGGAAGAGCATATCGCCGATGCGCTGGAGAAAGGCGCACGCGTGGTTTGCGGCGGTAAAGCGCATGAACGCGGCGGCAACTTCTTCCAGCCAACCATTCTGGTGGATGTTCCGGCCAACGCCAAAGTGTCGAAAGAGGAGACGTTCGGCCCCCTCGCCCCGCTGTTCCGCTTTAAAGATGAAGCCGATGTGATTGCGCAAGCCAATGACACCGAGTTTGGCCTTGCCGCCTATTTCTACGCCCGTGATTTAAGCCGCGTCTTCCGCGTGGGCGAGGCGCTGGAATACGGCATCGTCGGTATCAATACCGGCATTATTTCCAATGAAGTGGCCCCGTTCGGCGGCATAAAAGCCTCGGGTCTGGGTCGTGAAGGTTCGAAGTATGGCATCGAAGATTATTTAGAAATCAAATACATGTGCATCGGTCTTTAACTGGAGAACGCGAATGAGCAGCAATAAAGAGTTAATGCAGCGCCGCAGTCAGGCGATTCCCCGTGGCGTTGGGCAAATTCACCCCATTTTCGCTGATCGCGCAGAAAACTGCCGGGTGTGGGACGTTGAAGGCCGTGAGTATCTTGATTTCGCGGGCGGGATTGCGGTGCTCAATACCGGGCACCTGCATCCGAAAGTGGTTGCGGCGGTGGAAGCGCAGTTGAAAAAACTGTCGCACACCTGCTTCCAGGTGTTGGCTTACGAGCCGTATCTGGCGCTGTGCGAGATTATGAATCAGAAGGTACCGGGCGATTTCGCCAAAAAAACGCTGCTGGTGACGACTGGTTCCGAAGCGGTGGAAAACGCGGTGAAAATCGCCCGCGCCGCCACCAAACGTAGCGGCACCATCGCCTTTAGCGGCGCGTATCACGGGCGCACGCACTATACGCTGGCGCTGACTGGCAAGGTGAATCCGTACTCTGCTGGGATGGGCCTGATGCCGGGCCATGTTTATCGCGCGCTTTATCCTTGCCCGCTGCACGGGATCAGTGAAGATGACGCTATCGCCAGTATTCACCGGATCTTCAAAAATGACGCTGCGCCGGAAGATATCGCCGCCATCGTGATTGAGCCGGTTCAGGGCGAAGGCGGTTTCTACGCCGCGACGCCAGCCTTTATGCAGCGTTTACGCGCACTGTGTGACGAGCACGGGATCATGTTGATTGCCGATGAAGTGCAGAGCGGCGCGGGGCGTACCGGCACGTTGTTTGCGATGGAGCAAATGGGCGTGGCACCTGATCTCACCACCTTTGCGAAATCGATCGCGGGCGGCTTCCCGCTGGCGGGCGTCACCGGGCGCGCCGAAGTGATGGACGCTGTCGCACCGGGCGGCCTTGGCGGTACCTATGCGGGTAACCCGATTGCCTGCGTGGCAGCGCTGGAAGTGTTAAAGGTATTCGAGCAGGAAAATCTGCTGCAAAAAGCCAACGATCTGGGGCAGAAACTGAAAGACGGATTGTTGGCGATCGCCGAAAAACACCCGGAGGTAGGCGACGTTCGCGGGCTGGGGGCGATGATTGCTATCGAGCTGTTTGAAGGTGGCGATCACAGTAAACCGGACGCAAAACTCACCGCCGACATCGTGGCGCGCGCCCGCGATAAAGGCCTGATTCTTCTCTCCTGCGGCCCGTATTACAACGTGCTGCGCATCCTTGTCCCGCTCACTATTGAAGATGCTCAGATCCGTCAGGGTCTGGAGATCATCAGCCAGTGTTTTGATGAGGCGAAGCAGTAGCACCGCACCATGCCGGAGGCGACGCTTCGCGTCTTGTCCGGCCTACGAGAATCCAGGTCGGATAAAGCGTTTACGCTGCATCCGACAATCTGTATGTGAACAGGAATAAATCTATGTCGGCCGGATAAGGCGGAGCCGCTCTCCGGTAAAAAGAACCAATAACAATTACACGCGTGACCCGACGCGGGAAATGTCGGGGCGCTCTCCCAAGTGACACACTTTCGAGAGGATTCAGGATGGGGCAATCATCGCAACCACATGAGTTAGGCGGCGGGCTGAAGTCACGCCACGTCACCATGTTGTCTATTGCCGGTGTTATCGGCGCAAGTCTGTTTGTCGGTTCCAGCGTCGCCATCGCCGAAGCGGGCCCGGCGGTATTACTGGCCTATCTGTTCGCCGGATTACTGGTGGTTATGATTATGCGGATGTTGGCGGAAATGGCGGTTGCCACGCCCGACACGGGTTCGTTTTCCACCTATGCCGATAAAGCTATTGGCCGTTGGGCGGGTTATACCATCGGCTGGCTGTACTGGTGGTTTTGGGTACTGGTTATCCCGCTGGAAGCCAACATCGCCGCCATGATCCTGCACTCGTGGGTTCCAGGCATTCCTATCTGGTTGTTTTCCCTCGTCATTACCCTCGCCTTAACTGGCAGTAATTTATTAAGCGTTAAAAACTACGGCGAATTTGAGTTCTGGCTGGCGCTGTGCAAAGTCATCGCTATCCTGGCCTTTATTTTCCTTGGTGCAGTCGCAATTAGCGGTTTTTACCCTTATGCCGAAGTGAGCGGGATCTCAAGATTGTGGGATAGCGGCGGCTTTATGCCCAATGGCTTCGGTGCGGTATTAAGCGCGATGTTGATTACCATGTTCTCGTTTATGGGCGCAGAAATTGTCACCATTGCCGCCGCGGAATCCGACACGCCGGAAAAACATATTGTCCGCGCCACCAACTCGGTTATCTGGCGTATTTCTATCTTCTATTTGTGCTCTATTTTTGTCGTCGTGGCATTAATACCGTGGAATATGCCGGGGCTGAAAGCCGTGGGTTCTTATCGCTCGGTTCTGGAATTGCTCAATATTCCTCATGCGAAATTAATCATGGACTGCGTGATATTACTTTCCGTAACCAGTTGCCTGAACTCGGCGCTGTATACCGCGTCAAGGATGCTCTACTCCTTAAGCCGTCGCGGTGATGCACCCGCGGTAATGGGCAAAATTAACCGCAGTAAAACCCCGTACGTGGCGGTGTTACTCTCCACCGGCGCGGCGTTTTTAACGGTGGTGGTTAACTATTACGCACCGGCGAAAGTGTTTAAATTTCTGATCGACAGCTCCGGCGCTATCGCCCTGCTGGTTTATTTAGTCATCGCCGTTTCGCAATTACGAATGCGCAAAATCCTGCGAGCAGAAGGAAGCGAAATTCGCCTGCGAATGTGGCTTTACCCGTGGCTCACCTGGCTGGTAATCGGCTTTATTACCTTTGTGTTGGTAGTGATGCTATTCCGCCCGGCGCAACAGTTAGAAGTGATCTCCACCGGTTTATTAGCGATAGGGATAATCTGTACCGTGCCGATTATGGCGCGCTGGAAAAAACTGGTATTGTGGCAAAAAACACCCGTTCATAATACGCGCTAATAATGATCAGGAGTCACACCATGACCATTACGTCTCTGGATGGCTATCGCTGGCTGAAGAACGATATTATTCGCGGTAATTTTCAACCGGATGAAAAATTACGGATGAGTTTGCTGACATCGCGTTATGCACTTGGCGTTGGGCCGTTGCGGGAAGCGCTTTCGCAACTGGTAGCAGAACGACTGGTCACGGTGGTGAATCAAAAAGGGTATCGGGTGGCGTCTATGTCAGAGCAGGAGCTGCTCGATATTTTCGACGCCCGCGCCAATATGGAAGCGATGCTGGTCAGTCTGGCGATTGCCCGCGGTGGCGATGAATGGGAGGCAGACGTTCTCGCAAAAGCGCATCTGCTGAGTAAGCTGGAGGCCTGTGACGCCAGTGAGAAAATGCTTGATGAGTGGGATCTGCGTCATCAGGCGTTTCATACTGCAATTGTGGGGGGCTGTGGTTCTCACTATTTGCTGCAAATGCGTGAACGGTTGTTTGATCTGGCGGCGCGCTATCGATTTATCTGGCTGCGGCGAACAGTGCTTTCGGTAGAAATGCTGGAGGATAAACACGATCAGCACCAGACCCTGACTGCGGCGGTACTGGCGCGAGATACCGCGCGCGCCAGTGAGTTAATGCGCCAGCATTTACTGACGCCAATTCCCATTATCCAGCAGGCAATGGCTGGCAATTAACTACTCTTCAGGAATACGCAACACTTGCCCCGGGTAAATTTTATCCGGGCTTTTTAGCATCGGTTTATTCGCTTCGAAGATTTTATTGTACAGATTGGCGTTACCGTAGACCTGTTTGGAAATGGCACTCAGAGTGTCGCCAGACTTAACGGTATAAAACTGGCTGGCAGTGGCTGGTGTCGCCGTTTTCACCTGATCATCGACACTGGCAATACCGGAAATATTCCCCACCGCAACAAGGATTTTCTCCTTCGCCTCCTGACTTAAGCCGTCACCAGTGACCGTCGCTTTGCCGTCGGCAATTTGAATATTCACTTTATCGGCATCAGGTATACCGGTTTTGTTCAAATGCTCCTGCACCTTCTTCGCCTGATCGTCTTTATCGTGCTGACCTGTAACCGCGTCCCAAAGTTTTTCTCCGGCATCTTTCACAAAATTGAACAGACCCATAGCTACCTCATTCGTTAACGGAAACACTCAGAAAGTGTAGCAGAGGAACGCGGCGCGTTAACGCCGCGGGGGTGAGGACAGGTTTAATCGCGGGTTTGCACCCAGAACGCGTGAATCAAACCGGGGATATACCCAAGCAGTGTCAGCAGAATATTAATAATGAACGCCCAACCGAACCCTTTACCGAGCAGCACGCCGAGCGGCGGCAGAATGATGGTGATGACGATTCTCCAGAAACCCATATGTACTCCCTATAAGAAAATTACTCATTGTTTAAAAAGAGATTTTATCTCTTAAGCGTAGTAATTTTAGCGGAGCCTGCCAGTTTCAGCTTACGCTTTTACTCTCATTTACGCGGCTGATGCTGGCATATGTTGTATTTTTAGTTTAGAGTTTACTTAATTTAGAGAATACTTAAATAACTATGGCTGAACTCGCGCAATTACAGGCCAGTGCCGAACAGGCAGCGGCCTTATTGAAAGCAATGAGCCACCCCAAACGGTTGCTGATTCTGTGCATGCTTAGCGGTTCACCCGGCACCAGCGCGGGAGAGCTGACGCGCATTACCGGATTGAGTGCCTCTGCGACATCACAGCATCTCGCTCGTATGCGAGACGAAGGGCTTATCGACAGCCAACGGGATGCCCAACGCATTCTATATTCCATTAAAAATGAGGCGGTAAATGCCATTATCGCCACCCTGAAAAATGTCTATTGTCCGTAAGGAGTCACTATGGCTTTGACAACCATTTCGCCGCATGATGCACAAGAATTAATCGCACGCGGCGCAAAGTTAATCGATATTCGTGATGCTGATGAATATCTTCGTGAACATATTCCTGAAGCAGATTTGGCTCCATTATCTGTGCTCGAACAGTCAGGTCTTCCGGCTAAATTACGTCGTGAGCAAATTATCTTCCACTGCCAGGCAGGTAAACGCACCAGTAATAACGCCGATAAATTAGCAGCGATTGCCGCACCCGCAGAAATCTTTTTACTCGAAGATGGGATTGATGGCTGGAAAAAAGCAGGATTGCCAGTTGCGGTAAATAAGTCTCAACCCTTGCCGTTAATGCGCCAGGTGCAGATCGCCGCGGGTGGTTTAATATTAATCGGCGTTGTACTGGGTTATACCGTAAATAGTGGTTTCTTCTTATTAAGTGGCTTTGTTGGTGCCGGGTTACTGTTTGCAGGAATTAGCGGTTTTTGTGGGATGGCAAGGTTGTTAGATAAGATGCCGTGGAACCAACAAGCTTGAGAAGCGACGCCGGACGCGCCATAGCAGCGACATCCGGCCTCAGTAATTAGATCAGGAAATCGTCGAGAGATTTACCTTCTGCCAGCGCCTGAGCGATTGGCTTCGGTGTACGGCCCTGACCGGTCCAGGTTTTAGTTTCACCGTTAACATCGGTGAATTTATATTTTGCCGGACGCGGCTGGCGTTTTTTACCAGCGCGTGGTGCAGCTGCAGAGCTATTACCCAGTAACTCTTCCGGATTAATTCCGTCAGCTTTCATCAGCTCCAGCCAGGTGCTAATTTTTTCCTGGCGCTCTGCCAGTTCACGCTGCTGCTGTTCTTCTTCTTCACGTCTTTCTTTAGTGACAACCCTGAATTTTTCGAGCATTTCTTCAAGAACGTCAATGGAGAATTCGCGAGCCATCGCACGGAGAGTGCGAATGTTATTTAGACTTTGTAACATTACGGACATAATAAAGGAAACCTTTTAACGCCAAAACAAAAAGTATTTCGTCGCGTAGTGTAAGCGATCACTTATTATATTTCCACAAAATTTAATCTATTTACAATCCTGCACGAGATTATTTCAGCTGTTATTTTCTGAAACTCTCAGAATAATTTCAAGATTATATATTAGCCAATTTGATGAGTAATTTCGGTTATTGGTGAACAGAGCGGCGCTCTCTGCTCGCTAATTCCGCAAGCCTGATAAAACCAAATCGAATAAAAATGCAATATATACGAATAAAAATAAACATCACTCACTGGTGCTTTCTGCTGTTAATGTACATTGTCTGGCATAAAAAATGCTGAAAATGACCCAGTCACTGCATACACCGAACTCTCTACGCTTATAGCGTTACCTCACCCCCAAACTTTCATTAGTGAAAATAAAGATACGTCCATATCTAATTGATTTAATTAAAAATAAATCATATCAGCATGTAAAAATCCACAATGTACAAAAAACGCGCCGCTACGGAATATTTTATCTACAAAAACAGATTAAATAAAAATTTTTCACTAATTGATTAGTCATAGCCAGCGATATACGCTATGCGAAAATGCAGATGGCAATGAGATCCACTGCTTTCATCTCTATTAACGTCCCATTACGCTTTTATTAAGGAGCATTAGCATGTTCTCACCGCAGTCACGCTTGCGTCATGCAGTTGCAGATACGTTCGCGATGGTTGTTTACTGTTCTGTCGTGAACATGTGTATTGAAGTTTTCCTCTCCGGAATGAGCTTCGAACAGTCTCTTTATTCCAGATTGGTAGCGATTCCGGTGAACATCTTAATTGCATGGCCATACGGTATGTACCGCGATCTGTTTATGCGCGCGGCACGCAAAGTTAGTCCGTCGGGCTGGGTAAAAAATCTGGCGGATATCCTGGCGTATGTGACGTTCCAGTCACCGGTGTATGTGGCGATCTTGTTAGTGGTGGGCGCAGACTGGCATCAGATTATGGCGGCGGTCAGTTCAAACATCGTTGTTTCGATGTTGATGGGGGCGGTTTATGGCTACTTCCTCGATTATTGCCGCCGACTGTTTAAAGTCAGCCGTTACCAGCAGGTAAAAGCCTGACCCTTCTTTTCGCGACTGGCATCGCCAGTCGCGTCTTTAACTGGCTTCGCCAAATAAACCATTCAAATAACGTTCAAGCGCAACACGCGAACTAAAGCCATGTGGGATACCGTAATGCTCATGACGTTCACCCGCTAAATAGAGCGGAAATTGCTGGTAATGATCGCAAGTTTTAATATCGGAAGCGGGTTCAGCCAGTGTTGAACTGCGTTCTTTTAATGTTGGATGAATTACCAGAGCGGTACGTCCCATTCGCGCTTCGCGATTAACATAGACATAATTTTCCCCACGGCGGTAACCATACGCTTTCTGAGTTACCACATCGACAGTAAAACCGACTTTTTCAAGTACGCGCGCCACCTCGTCTGGTCGTAAATACATATTTGATCCTCGTTATTATCAACCGCGGGCCTACCTTACCTGATTGCGCATTCACAACGCTTTCAGAAAAGTCCATAAAGCCGCGATGAATCTCAGTTAAGAAAATTATGGTCTACACTGAAAATTACATCGAATTCTAATGGGGGATCATATGTTTAACCGACCGAACCGCAACGACGTTGATGATGGCGTGCAGGATATCCAGAATGATGTCAATCAATTAGCTGACAGCCTCGAATCTGTATTGAAGTCCTGGGGCAGCGACGCCAAAGGGGAAGCCGAAGCCGCTCGTAGTAAAGCGCAGGCTCTACTGAAAGAAACCCGAGCGCGAATGCATGGTCGTACTCGCGTCCAACAAGCCGCGCGCGATGCCGTTGGCTGCGCGGATTCTTTTGTTCGTGAAAGACCCTGGTGTAGCGTGGGTACAGCAGCTGCGGTAGGTATTTTTATCGGCGCACTGTTAAGCATGCGCAAATCGTAGTGCTACAATGATAATAAATACGCGTCTTTGACCCCGGAACCTGATTTCGGGGTTTTTTAGCTTAAGGCTTTACGTAATTGTTGTGCTACCTGTCGCGCCATACCTTCGTTAACGATATTGGTAAAAGAGAGAAGTAATCCACCTTCCCCACTTGAGCGGATACGCCAGTCGCTAAGTGCCTGCACCGCAAGGCCTGCAGCATTGGCTTTACGCGCATGGGCAATATCATCGCCCATCATTCTGATCACCATCTGGATACCACCTTTCTGCGGCACAACCTGAAATCCCTGCTGCGTCAACGCTTGCTCAATCCATTGCCGACGTTGAGCATAATGCTGACGCATTTTCTTCAGATGCCGCCAGAAATGCCCCTCGCGAAGAAAGTCTGCCAGTGTGTTCTGCCATAGAACAGGTACCGCACATGGAGCCAGTGACGCCTGGTGGCGGAATTGTGCAATTTGCTTCACCGGCACCACCAGCCACGCACAGCGCAATGCAGGAAATAGTGCTTTGCTGAATGTTCCGGCATAAATTACCCGCTGCGGTGCATCGAGACTTTTTAACGCCGGTAACGGCTTACCGTGATAGCGAAACTCACTGTCATAATCATCTTCAATAATCCATGCCTGACTACGCTCTGCCCATTCCAGTATCTGATGCCTGCGCGCTAAAGAGAGCGCCACACCCAGCGGGCTTTGGTGTGCTGGTGTTATCAGGGCAAAACACGCATCAGGATAATTTTGTATTCCGCTTGTGATATCCAGTCCGTTGTCATCAACCGGCACAGGCAAAATTTCCACACCGTGGCGAGTGACAATCGGGCGAATCAGTGGAAAGCCGGGATCTTCCATCCACATCCCGTTTCCCGGTTTCGCCAGCGCGTGCAGAATTAAAGCCATTGAGGCCGCATAACCGTGAGTGATAAAGACCTGCTCTGGCTGACAATCAATCCCACGTGAAACGCGTAAGTAATCAACTATTGCCTCACGCAACGCCGCCTCACCGCAGACATCGCCTAACGCCAAATCAAAGCGCGTCTGGGTACGAAGGCGACGCCCCATCACCCGCGCCCACAGCTCTCGCGGAAAGAGATCGAGTGCGGGTAATCCCATTTGAAATGGCAACGGTTGCTGACTTTCACCGGCAAAAGACACAACTTGTACAGTAGATTGTTGCGGATATATCTGCTCACTGACAAATGTGCCAGCCTGTCCCCGCCTGATCAGCCATCCTTGCGCCACCAGCTCAGCATACGCATTTTCGACAGTGGATCGAGACACCCCCAGTTCCTGCGACCAGGTACGACTTGAAGGTAGCCTTGCGCCGGGTTTCAGTTCCCCTTGCTCAATAGCCGTTTTTAACTGACGGGCGATATCCTGATAGCGCGGCATATGGTCTGCTTTTTTAGGTAATTTATGGCTCTCTTTAGCAGTCCATTATAGTGCTACATTGCGGGCGTTAATAAGAGGAGAAACTGTATGACTACATTACGTCAGCCTTACTACGAACTTAGCCCAACGGTATATAACGCGCTGGTGCAGGCCAAAACGGCGCTGGAAAATAGCACGCTGGAAACTACGCTGATGGAGTTAGTTTATTTGCGCGTCTCGCAAATCAATGGTTGCGCATTTTGTCTGGAGATGCACAGCAAAGCATTACGCAAATCCGGTGTGCCGCAGCATAAGCTGGATGCCCTGGCAGGCTGGCGCGTAAGCCATCATTTTGACGATCGCGAGCGGGCGGCGCTGGCATGGGCGGAATCGGTGACCGATATTGCCCGAACCCATGCGGAAGACGACGTTTATCAGCCTTTGCTTGAGCATTTCAGCGCAGCAGAAATCAGCGACTTAACATTTGCCATCGGGCTGATGAATTGCTTTAACCGCCTGGCCGTTTCCATGCGGATGTAACTTCCTGATGCCGGGCAATCGCCCGGCAAAAAAACACAAAATCCCCTACCCCGTTGAGCCATTCATCGGTGGTGTAATCAATCTAAAATTCCCATATCTTGTATGGTTGAATCTTTTTTCAACTACATCTAGTATCTCTGTATCAACAGAGAGACAACCCGACGCGTATCATCGCGCCGTATCTTCATTTTAAACGGAAATACGAATCATGCGCATTACTATTTACACTCGTAACGATTGCGTTCAGTGCCACGCCACCAAACGGGCGATGGAAAACCGTGGCTTTGATTTTGAAATGATTAATGTCGATCGCGTTCCTGAAGCGGCGGAAGCGTTACGTGCTCAGGGCTTTCGTCAGTTGCCGGTAGTGATTGCAGGCGATCTTAGCTGGTCTGGTTTCCGCCCGGACATGATCAATCGTCTGCATCCAGCGCCACACGCGGCCAGTGCATGAGCCAACTCGTCTACTTTTCCAGCAGCTCCGAAAATACGCAGCGTTTTATCGAACGTTTAGGACTGCCCGCGGTGCGCATCCTGCTCAATGAGCGGGAACGGATTCAGGTAGACGAGCCTTACATCCTGATCGTGCCCTCTTACGGCGGCGGCGGTACGGCTGGCGCGGTGCCACGGCAGGTCATTCGCTTTTTAAACGACGAGCACAACCGGGCGTTGCTTCGCGGCGTTATTGCTTCGGGTAATCGCAACTTTGGTGAGGCGTATGGCCGCGCCGGAGATGTGATTGCCCGGAAATGCGGCGTGCCGTGGCTGTACCGCTTTGAACTCATGGGTACGCAAAGCGATATCGAAAACATTCGTAAAGGAGTAACCGAATTTTGGCAACGACAACCGCAGAACGCCTGACGCAGGAAACGATGGATTACCACGCTCTGAATGCGATGCTTAATATTTACGATAACGCGGGTCGCATTCAGTTCGATAAAGACCGCCAGGCAGTAGATGCATTTTTGGCGACGCATGTACGCCCGAATAGCGTGACCTTCAGCAGCCAACAGCAGCGCCTGAACTGGCTGGTCAACGAGGGTTACTATGATGAAAGCGTCCTCAACCGTTACTCTCGCGAATTTGTCATTACGCTATTTGCCCACGCACACGCCAGCGGTTTTCGTTTTCAGACATTCCTCGGAGCATGGAAGTTTTACACCAGCTATACGTTGAAGACATTCGACGGTAAGCGTTATCTGGAAGATTTTGCCGATCGAGTCACGATGGTGGCGCTGACGCTGGCACAAGGCGATGAAACACTGGCGACGCAACTGACCGATGAGATGCTGTCAGGACGCTTTCAGCCTGCAACACCGACATTCCTCAACTGTGGTAAGCAGCAGCGCGGCGAACTGGTTTCCTGTTTTTTGCTGCGTATTGAAGACAATATGGAGTCGATTGGTCGGGCGGTAAATTCCGCACTGCAACTGTCGAAACGCGGCGGCGGCGTGGCATTTTTGCTGTCGAATCTGAGGGAATCGGGCGCACCAATTAAACGTATTGAAAATCAATCCTCTGGCGTGATTCCGGTGATGAAAATGCTGGAGGACGCATTTTCTTATGCCAACCAGCTCGGCGCTCGTCAGGGTGCTGGCGCAGTCTATTTACATGCCCATCATCCCGATATTCTGCGTTTTCTCGATACGAAACGGGAAAATGCCGACGAGAAAATCCGCATTAAAACACTGTCGCTGGGGGTGGTGATCCCGGATATCACTTTCCATCTGGCAAAAGAGAATGCGCAGATGGCGCTGTTTTCGCCCTATGACGTTGAGCGAGTTTATGGCAAGCCGTTTGCCGATATCGCCATCAGCGAACACTATGCCGAACTGGTAGCCGATGAACGCATCCGCAAAAAATACATCAACGCCCGTGATTTCTTCCAGCGACTGGCAGAAATCCAGTTTGAGTCCGGCTATCCCTACATCATGTATGAAGACACGGTTAACCGTGCTAACCCTATTGCCGGGCGTATAAATATGAGCAATCTCTGCTCAGAAATTTTGCAGGTTAACAGCGCCTCAGAGTATGACGAGAATCTCGACTATGCCCGCACAGGCCATGATATTTCCTGCAATTTAGGTTCGTTGAATATTGCCCACACCATGGATTCCCCCGATTTTGCCCGCACGGTAGAGACTGCCGTGCGCGGTTTAACTGCGGTGTCAGATATGAGTCATATTCGCAGCGTGCCGTCCATCGAAGCCGGAAATGCCGCCTCACACGCTATCGGTCTGGGGCAGATGAATTTACACGGTTATCTGGCGCGAGAAGGCATCGCCTATGGTTCGCCGGAAGCACTGGATTTCACCAATCTCTATTTCTACACCATCACCTGGCACGCGCTGCGTACCTCAATGTTGCTGGCGCGCGAACGCGGTGAAACCTTCGCCGGGT
Source organism: Escherichia sp. 94.0001 (assembly GCF_013369155.2). Taxonomy (NCBI): domain Bacteria; kingdom Pseudomonadati; phylum Pseudomonadota; class Gammaproteobacteria; order Enterobacterales; family Enterobacteriaceae; genus Escherichia; species Escherichia sp. 94.0001. The sequence continues at coordinate 18,348 of NZ_JABWMS020000047.1, forward strand.
TCAAACAGTCACGCTATGCCAATGGTGAATATTTCAGCCAATATCTGCAAGGGAACTGGCAGCCGAAAACGGCGATAGTTGGCGAGTTGTTTGCTCGCAGCGGTATTACGTTACCTACCCGCGAAATGTGGGCGCAACTGCGCGACGACGTGATGCGCTATGGCATATACAACCAAAATCTCCAGGCGGTGCCGCCAACCGGTTCCATCTCTTATATCAACCATGCCACGTCGAGTATTCATCCGATTGTGGCGAAAGTAGAGATACGCAAAGAAGGCAAAACAGGACGCGTTTACTACCCTGCCCCGTTTATGACTAACGAGAATCTGGCGCTGTATCAGGACGCTTACGAAATCGGCGCAGAAAAGATCATCGACACCTACGCCGAAGCGACTCGCCATGTCGATCAAGGACTGTCGCTGACACTGTTTTTCCCCGATACCGCCACCACTCGCGATATCAACAAAGCGCAGATTTACGCCTGGCGCAAAGGTATCAAAACGCTCTACTACATCCGCCTGCGTCAGATGGCGCTGGAAGGTACTGAAATTGAAGGCTGCGTCTCCTGCGCGCTTTAAGGAATATCTATGAAACTCTCACGTATCAGCGCCATCAACTGGAATAAGATATCTGACGATAAAGATCTGGAGGTGTGGAATCGCCTGACCAGCAATTTCTGGCTCCCGGAAAAGGTGCCGCTGTCGAACGATATTCCTGCATGGCAGACATTAAGTGTCGTAGAACAACAACTGACGATGCGCGTTTTTACTGGCCTGACGCTGCTCGACACGCTGCAAAATGTTATCGGCGCGCCTTCGCTGATGCCCGATGCGCTCACGCCCCATGAAGAGGCGGTATTATCGAATATCAGCTTTATGGAAGCGGTTCATGCCCGCTCTTACAGTTCGATTTTCTCGACGCTGTGCCAGACCAAAGATGTCGATGCCGCCTACGCTTGGAGTGAAGAAAACGCGCCATTGCAGCGAAAAGCACAGATTATTCAGCAACATTATCGCGGTGATAATCCGCTGAAAAAGAAAATCGCGAGTGTCTTTCTTGAATCATTTTTGTTCTATTCCGGTTTCTGGCTACCGATGTATTTCTCCAGCCGCGGAAAGCTAACTAATACCGCAGACCTGATCCGTCTGATTATCCGCGATGAAGCAGTGCACGGTTATTACATCGGCTATAAATATCAGAAAAACCTTGAAAAGATCTCCATGGCCCAACGTGAAGAGTTGAAGAGTTTCGCCTTCGATTTGCTACTGGAACTTTACGACAACGAGTTGCAATACACCGATGAGCTCTATGCCGAAACCACATGGGCTGACGATGTGAAAGCGTTTCTCTGTTACAACGCCAATAAGGCTTTGATGAATCTGGGCTACGAACCGCTATTTCCCGCAGAAATGGCGGAAGTAAATCCGGCAATCCTCGCCGCGCTTTCGCCGAATGCCGATGAAAATCACGATTTCTTTTCCGGTTCAGGCTCTTCATATGTGATGGGAAAAGCGGTAGAAACAGAAGATGAAGACTGGAATTTTTGACCGGTTATTTTTCAAAATTTCACCAACTTCAGCAGGGGAAATAATTCCCGCCAAATAGCTTTTTATCACGCAAATATTTTGTGGTGATCTACACTGATACTCTGTTGCATTATTCGCCTGAAACCACAATATTCAGGCGTTTTTTCGCTATCTATGACAAAAAAATATCAACTTTCTCGATTTGCTCTCAGCCCTTATATCATGGGAAATTCCGGCGATTTGCTCGCATCAATATTCATGCCACATTTGCCATCAGGGGTTGCCTCAGATTCTCAGTATGTTAGGGTAGAAAAAAGTGACTATTTCCATTGGGTAATGTATCGACATAAACAAATAACAGGAATCTTTCTATTGCATGGCAATTAAATTAGAAATTAAAAATCTCTATAAAATATTTGGCGAGCATCCTCAGCGAGCGTTCAAATATATCGAACAAGGACTTTCAAAAGAACAAATTCTGGAAAAAACCGGGCTATCGCTTGGCGTAAAAGACGCCAGTCTGGCCATTGAAGAAGGCGAGATATTTGTCATCATGGGATTATCCGGTTCGGGTAAATCCACAATGGTACGCCTTCTCAATCGCCTGATTGAACCCACCCGCGGGCAAGTGCTGATTGATGGTGTGGATATTGCCAAAATATCCGACGCCGAACTCCGTGAGGTGCGCAGAAAAAAGATTGCGATGGTCTTCCAGTCCTTTGCCTTAATGCCGCATATGACCGTGTTGGACAATACTGCATTCGGTATGGAATTGGCCGGAATTAATGCCGAAGAACGCCGGGAAAAAGCCCTTGATGCACTGCGTCAGGTCGGGCTGGAAAATTATGCCCATAGCTACCCGGACGAACTCTCTGGTGGGATGCGTCAACGCGTCGGATTAGCCCGCGCATTAGCAATTAATCCGGATATATTATTAATGGACGAAGCCTTCTCGGCGCTTGATCCATTAATTCGCACTGAGATGCAGGATGAGCTGGTAAAATTACAGGCGAAACATCAACGTACCATTGTCTTTATTTCTCACGATCTCGACGAAGCGATGCGTATTGGCGACCGAATTGCCATTATGCAAAATGGTGAAGTGGTGCAGGTTGGCACACCGGATGAAATTCTCAATAATCCGGCGAATGATTATGTCCGTACCTTCTTCCGTGGCGTTGATATTAGTCAGGTATTCAGTGCGAAAGATATTGCCCGTCGGACACCGAATGGCTTAATTCGTAAAACCCCTGGCTTCGGCCCACGTTCGGCATTGAAATTATTGCAGGATGAAGACCGCGAATATGGCTACGTTATCGAACGCGGTAATAAGTTTGTCGGCGCTGTGTCTATCGATTCGCTTAAAACCGCGTTAACGCAGCAGCAAGGTCTTGATGCGGCGCTGATTGATGCGCCATTAGCAGTCGATGCGCAAACGCCTCTTAGCGAGTTGCTCTCTCATGTCGGACAAGCGCCCTGTGCGGTGCCCGTGGTCGACGAGGACCAACAGTATGTCGGCATCATTTCGAAAGGAATGCTGCTGCGCGCTTTAGATCGTGAGGGGGTAAATAATGGCTGATCAAAATAATCCGTGGGATACCACGCCAGCGGCGGACAGTGCCGCACAATCCGCAGACGCCTGGGGTACACCGGCGACTGCACCGACTGACGGCGGTGGCGCTGACTGGCTGACCAGTACGCCTGCACCAAACGTCGAGCATTTTAATATTCTCGATCCGTTCCATAAAACGCTGATCCCGCTCGACAGTTGGGTCACTGAAGGGATCGACTGGGTCGTTACCCATTTCCGTCCCGTCTTCCAGGGCGTTCGCGTTCCGGTCGATTACATCCTTAACGGTTTCCAGCAATTGCTGCTGGGTATGCCCGCACCGGTGGCGATTATCGTTTTCGCTCTCATCGCCTGGCAAATTTCCGGTGTCGGAATGGGCGTGGCGACGCTGGTTTCGCTGATTGCCATCGGCGCAATCGGTGCATGGTCGCAGGCAATGGTTACTCTGGCGCTGGTATTAACCGCCCTGCTGTTCTGTATCGTCATCGGTTTGCCGTTGGGGATCTGGCTGGCGAGAAGTCCACGAGCGGCGAAAATTATTCGTCCACTGCTTGATGCCATGCAGACCACGCCAGCGTTTGTTTATCTGGTGCCAATCGTCATGCTGTTTGGTATCGGTAACGTGCCGGGCGTAGTGGTGACGATCATCTTTGCTCTGCCGCCGATTATCCGTCTGACTATTCTTGGTATTAATCAGGTTCCGGCGGATTTAATTGAAGCCTCGCGCTCATTCGGTGCCAGCCCGCGTCAAATGCTGTTCAAAGTTCAGTTACCGCTGGCGATGCCGACCATAATGGCGGGCGTTAACCAGACGCTGATGCTGGCCCTTTCTATGGTGGTCATTGCCTCGATGATTGCCGTCGGCGGGCTGGGTCAGATGGTACTACGCGGTATCGGTCGCCTGGATATGGGGCTTGCCACCGTTGGCGGCGTCGGGATTGTGATCCTCGCCATTATCCTCGACCGCCTGACGCAGGCCGTTGGGCGCGACTCACGCAGTCGCGGCAACCGTCGCTGGTACACCACTGGCCCTGTCGGTCTGCTGACCCGTCCATTCATTAAGTAACTCTGCACTTGCCCGGTGACGCCGGGCATATCCCCCTGCCAAAAAAAGGAATAACAATGCGACATAGCGTACTTTTTGCGACAGCGTTTGCCACGCTTATCTCTACACAAACTTTTGCTGCCGACCTGCCGGGCAAAGGCATTACTGTTAATCCGGTTCAGAGCACCATCACTGAAGAAACCTTCCAGACGCTGCTGGTCAGTCGTGCACTGGAGAAATTAGGTTATACCGTCAATAAACCCAGCGAAGTGGATTACAACGTTGGCTACACCTCACTTGCTTCCGGCGATGCAACCTTCACCGCCGTGAACTGGACGCCGCTGCATGACAACATGTACGAAGCTGCCGGTGGCGATAAGAAATTTTATCGTGAAGGGGTATTCGTTAACGGCGCGGCACAGGGTTACCTGATCGATAAGAAAACCGCCGACCAGTACAAAATCACCAACATCGCGCAACTGAAAGATCCGAAGATCGCCAAACTGTTCGATACCAACGGCGACGGTAAAGCGGATTTAACCGGCTGTAACCCAGGCTGGGGCTGCGAAGGTGCGATCAACCACCAGCTTGCCGCGTATGGACTGACCAATACCGTAACCCATAATCAGGGGAACTACGCAGCGATGATGGCTGACACCATCAGTCGTTACAAAGAGGGTAAGCCGGTGTTTTACTACACCTGGACGCCGTACTGGGTGAGTAACGAACTGAAACCGGGGAAAGATGTGGTCTGGTTGCAGGTGCCGTTCTCCGCACTGCCGGGCGATAAAAATGCCGATACCAAACTGCCGAATGGCGCGAATTACGGCTTCCCGGTCAGTACCATGCATATCGTTGCCAACAAAGCCTGGGCCGAGAAAAACCCGGCAGCAGCGAAACTGTTTGCCATTATGCAGTTGCCGGTGGCAGACATTAACGCCCAGAACGCCATCATGCATGACGGCAAAGCCTCAGAAGGCGATATTCAGGGACACGTTGATGGCTGGATCAAAGCCCACCAGCAGCAGTTCGATGGCTGGGTGAATGAGGCGCTGGCAGCGCAGAAGTAATTTTTATTCGGGCGGATAAGGCGCTTTTGCCGCATCCGCCGCTCTGTACACAATGCCTGATGCGATGCGGCCGCGTCTTATCATGCCTACAAACCACACCGCACATTTCAACAATCTATCTTTCATCCCATATTCATCAACATCCGCTATTATTGATTTCCAGCTTAATCATCACCTGATGAACAAAAATAATGACTAAACCTAATCATGAGATTAGCCCGGCACTGATCGTGCTGATGTCTATCGCCACCGGTCTGGCGGTAGCCAGTAACTATTACGCCCAGCCATTACTCGACACCATCGCGCGTAACTTTTCCCTTTCCGCCAGTTCGGCGGGCTTTATTGTTACCGCCGCGCAGTTGGGCTATGCCGCAGGTCTGCTGTTTCTTGTTCCCCTCGGTGATATGTTTGAACGCCGCCGCCTGATTGTCTCGATGACCTTACTGGCAGCGGGCGGTATGTTGATTACCGCCAGCAGTCAGTCGCTGGCGATGATGATCCTCGGTACGGCATTAACCGGTTTATTCTCGGTCGTGGCACAAATTCTGGTTCCGCTGGCAGCGACGCTGGCTTCACCGGACAAACGCGGCAAAGTGGTCGGCACCATTATGAGCGGGCTGCTGTTGGGGATCTTGCTGGCACGAACCGTTGCCGGGTTGCTGGCAAACCTCGGCGGCTGGCGCACCGTCTTTTGGGTTGCCTCGGTGTTAATGGCACTGATGGCGCTGGCATTATGGCGTGGTCTGCCACAAATGAAATCAGAAACCCATCTCAACTATCCACAGTTGTTAGGTTCCGTTTTCAGCATGTTTATCAGCGATAAAATTCTGCGCACCCGCGCGTTGCTGGGCTGCCTGACCTTTGCCAACTTCAGCATTCTCTGGACATCAATGGCCTTTTTGCTCGCCGCTCCGCCTTTTAATTACAGCGATGGCGTCATTGGTCTGTTTGGACTCGCAGGAGCTGCCGGAGCGTTGGGTGCTCGTCCGGCGGGCGGTTTTGCCGATAAGGGCAAATCGCACCACACCACAACTTTCGGTCTGCTGCTGCTGTTACTTTCATGGCTTGCTATCTGGTTTGGCCACACTTCCGTACTGGCCTTGATTATCGGCATCCTGGTGCTGGATCTCACCGTGCAGGGCGTGCATATCACTAACCAGACGGTAATTTATCGAATACACCCTGATGCGCGTAATCGCCTGACCGCAGGTTACATGACCAGCTACTTTATTGGCGGTGCCGCCGGTTCGCTAATTTCAGCCTCAGCCTGGCAACATGGCGGTTGGGCTGGCGTTTGTCTGGCTGGCGCGACGATTGCCCTGGTTAACTTACTGGTCTGGTGGCGAGGTTTTCATCGTCAGGAAGCCGCAATTTAAGCAATCAGCAACCGTTTTCGTGGCTTTACACTTATAAGGGTGTTAAGAAGCCCATCAGTCTGATAAGGTTAAGATATTCATTCAGTCTATTTATAATATTAACAATCGTTAAGCGTACACTCTATGGAAAGCCCTACTCCACAGCCTGCTCCTGGTTCGGCGACCTTCATGGAAGGATGCAAAGACAGTTTACCGATTGTTATTAGTTATATTCCGGTGGCCTTTGCGTTCGGTCTGAATGCGACCCGTCTGGGATTCTCTCCTCTCGAAAGCGTTTTTTTCTCCTGCATCATTTATGCAGGCGCGAGCCAGTTCGTCATTACCGCGATGCTGGCAGCCGGGAGTAGTTTGTGGGTTGCTGCACTGACCGTCATGGCAATGGATGTTCGCCATGTTTTGTATGGCCCGTCACTGCGTAGCCGTATTATTCAGCGTCTGCAAAAATCGAAAACTGCCCTGTGGGCGTTTGGCCTGACGGATGAGGTTTTTGCCGCCGCAACCGCAAAACTGGTACGCAATAATCGCCGCTGGAGCGAGAACTGGATGATCGGCATTGCCTTCAGTTCATGGTCATCGTGGGTATTTGGTACGGTAATAGGGGCATTCTCCGGCAGCGGCTTGCTGCAAGGATATCCCGCCGTTGAAGCAGCATTAGGTTTTATGCTTCCGGCACTCTTTATGAGTTTCCTGCTCGCCTCTTTCCAGCGCAAACAATCTCTTTGCGTTACCGCAGCGTTAGTTGGTGCCCTTGCAGGCGTAACGCTATTTTCTATTCCCGTCGCCATTCTGGCAGGCATTGTCTGTGGCTGCCTCACTGCGTTAATCCAGGCATTCTGGCAAGGAGCGCCCGATGAGCTATGAGGTTCTGCTGCTTGGGTTACTGGTTGGCGCGGCGAATTATTGCTTCCGCTATTTGCCGCTGCGCCTGCGTGTGGGTAATGCCCGCCCAACCAAACGTGGCGCGGTAGGTATTTTGCTCGACACCATTGGCATCGCCTCGATATGCGCTCTGCTGGTTGTCTCTACCGCACCAGAAGTGATGCACGATACACGCCGTTTCGTGCCCACTCTGGTCGGCTTCGCGGTACTGGGTGCCAGTTTCTATAAAACACGCAGCATTATCATCCCAACACTGCTTAGTGCGCTGGCCTATGGGCTCGCCTGGAAAGTGATGGCGATTATATAACCCACAAGAATCATTTTTCTAAAACAATACATTTACTTTATTTGTCACTGTCGTTACTATATCGACTGAAATTAATGAGGTCATACCCAAATGGATAGTTCGTTTACGCCCATTGAACAAATGCTAAAATTTCGCGCCAGCCGCCACGAAGATTTTCCTTATCAGGAGATCCTTCTGACTCGTCTTTGCATGCACATGCAAAGCAAGCTGCTGGAGAACCGCAATAAAATGCTGAAGGCTCAGGGGATTAACGAGACGTTGTTTATGGCGTTGATTACGCTGGAGTCTCAGGAAAACCACAGTATTCAGCCTTCTGAATTGAGTTGTGCTCTTGGATCATCCCGTACCAACGCGACGCGTATTGCCGATGAACTGGAAAAACGCGGTTGGATCGAACGTCGTGAAAGCGATAATGATCGCCGCTGCCTGCATCTGCAATTAACGGAAAAAGGTCACGAGTTTTTGCGCGAGGTTTTACCACCGCAGCATAACTGCCTGCATCAACTCTGGTCCGCGCTCAGCACAACAGAAAAAGATCAACTCGAGCAAATCACCCGCAAATTGCTCTCCCGTCTCGACCAGATGGAACAAGACGGTGTGGTTCTCGAAGCGATGAGCTAACGCGTCATCTCGCTCAAAAATCCAGATTTATAAAAGAAAAAATGACTGGCCAGCATCGCAACATGCTGGCCTTTTTGGCAAGCAGGTCGGCTCAGCCGATGAGTTAAGAAGATCGTGGAGAACAATATGAGCGCAAATGCGGAGACTCAAACCCCGCAGCAACCGGTAAAGAAGAGCGGCAAACGTAAGCGTCTGCTCCTCCTTCTCACCTTGCTCTTTATAATTATTGCCGTAGCGATAGGGATTTATTGGTTTTTGGTACTGCGTCATTTCGAAGAAACCGATGACGCATACGTGGCAGGGAATCAGATTCAAATTATGTCTCAGGTGTCTGGCAGCGTGACGAAAGTCTGGGCCGATAACACCGATTTTGTAAAAGAAGGCGATGTGCTGGTCACTCTCGACCCGACGGATGCTCGCCAGGCATTTGAAAAAGCCAAAACGGCACTGGCTTCCAGCGTTCGCCAAACCCACCAGCTGATGATTAACAGCAAACAGTTACAGGCGAATATTGAGGTGCAGAAAATCGCCCTCGCGAAAGCACAAAGCGACTACAACCGTCGTGTGCCGCTGGGCAATGCCAACCTGATTGGTCGCGAAGAGCTGCAACATGCCCGCGACGCGGTGACCAGTGCCCAGGCGCAATTGGATGTCGCCATTCAACAATACAATGCCAATCAGGCGATGATTCTGGGGACTAAACTGGAAGATCAGCCTGCCGTGCAACAGGCTGCCACCGAAGTACGTAACGCCTGGCTGGCGCTGGAGCGTACCCGTATTGTCAGTCCGATGACCGGTTATGTCTCCCGCCGAGCAGTACAGCCTGGGGCGCAAATTAGCCCAACGACGCCGCTGATGGCGGTCGTTCCAGCCACCAATATGTGGGTGGATGCCAACTTTAAAGAGACGCAGATTGCCAATATGCGTATCGGTCAGCCGGTCACCATCACCACCGATATTTACGGCGATGATGTGAAATACACCGGTAAAGTGGTTGGTCTGGATATGGGCACAGGTAGCGCGTTCTCGCTGCTTCCGGCGCAAAACGCCACCGGTAACTGGATCAAAGTCGTTCAGCGTCTGCCTGTTCGTATTGAACTGGACCAGAAACAGCTGGAACAATACCCGCTGCGTATCGGTTTATCCACGCTGGTGAGCGTCAATACCACTAACCGTGACGGTCAGGTACTGGCAAATAAAGTACGTTCCACACCGGTCGCGGTAAGCACCGCGCGTGAAATCAGCCTGGCACCTGTCAATAAACTGATCGACGATATCGTAAAAGCTAACGCTGGCTAATCCAGAGGTGCGTGTGATGCAACAGCAAAAACCGCTGGAAGGCGCGCAACTGGTCATTATGACGATTGCGCTGTCACTAGCGACATTCATGCAGGTGCTGGACTCCACCATTGCTAACGTGGCGATCCCCACTATCGCCGGGAATCTGGGCTCATCGCTCAGCCAGGGAACGTGGGTAATCACTTCTTTCGGGGTGGCGAATGCCATCTCGATCCCGCTTACCGGCTGGCTGGCAAAGCGCGTTGGGGAAGTGAAGCTGTTCCTCTGGTCGACCATCGCCTTTGCTATTGCGTCGTGGGCGTGTGGTGTCTCCAGCAGCCTGAATATGCTGATCTTCTTCCGCGTGATTCAGGGAATTGTCGCCGGGCCGTTGATCCCGCTTTCGCAAAGTCTATTGCTGAATAACTACCCGCCAGCAAAACGCTCGATCGCGCTGGCGTTGTGGTCGATGACGGTGATTGTCGCGCCAATTTGCGGCCCGATCCTCGGCGGTTATATCAGCGATAATTACCACTGGGGCTGGATATTCTTCATTAACGTGCCGATTGGCGTGGCGGTGGTGTTGATGACACTGCAAACCCTGCGCGGACGCGAAACCCGCACCGAACGGCGGCGGATTGATGCCGTGGGGCTGGCACTGCTGGTGATTGGTATCGGCAGCCTGCAGATTATGCTCGACCGTGGTAAAGAGCTGGACTGGTTCTCATCGCAGGAAATAATCATCCTCACCGTGGTGGCGGTGGTGGCTATCAGCTTCCTCATTGTCTGGGAACTAACTGACGATAATCCGATAGTGGATCTGTCGTTGTTTAAATCGCGCAACTTCACCATCGGCTGCTTGTGTATCAGCCTCGCGTATATGCTTTACTTCGGCGCGATTGTTCTGCTGCCGCAGTTATTGCAAGAAGTCTACGGCTATACAGCAACCTGGGCGGGGCTTGCCTCTGCGCCGGTAGGGATTATTCCGGTGATCCTGTCGCCGATTATCGGCCGCTTCGCGCATAAACTGGATATGCGGCGACTGGTAACCTTCAGCTTTATCATGTATGCCGTCTGCTTCTACTGGCGTGCCTATACCTTTGAACCGGGTATGGATTTTGGTGCGTCGGCCTGGCCACAGTTTATCCAGGGCTTCGCAGTGGCCTGCTTCTTTATGCCGCTGACCACCATTACGCTGTCTGGTTTGCCACCGGAACGACTGGCGGCGGCATCGAGCCTCTCTAACTTTACGCGAACGCTGGCGGGGTCTATCGGCACATCCATCACCACCACCATGTGGACTAACCGCGAGTCGATGCACCACGCACAGTTAACCGAGTCGGTAAACCCGTTTAACCCGAACGCTCAGGCGATGTACAGCCAACTGGAAGGGCTGGGGATGACGCAACAACAGGCATCAGGCTGGATTGCCCAGCAGATCACCAATCAGGGGCTGATTATTTCCGCCAATGAGATCTTCTGGATGTCAGCCGGGATATTCCTCGTCCTGCTGGGGCTGGTGTGGTTTGCTAAACCGCCATTTGGCGCAGGTGGCGGCGGAGGCGGTGCACACTAAGGTTGTTAAAGGGAGCTGCGGCTCCCTTTTTATTTGCTCATTCTGTAAACGGTTGTTTTATCATCTCAAACGGTGTATCTTTTCGCCGCCCCAAACTCTTCCATTCACCATTAACCGGTTCTGAGCATTCGCTCAGGTTGTTAACTCTCTTTTTTCTTCGCCCTCGCTTTCGCGGGTGATACTCACATTTTTCTTTTAACCCCATAACTCGCACCCTCGCGGGCGTACATTTATTACACACAAAATAATGGATTATTATGAATACCCAACGAAAATACGGGAGAACCTGGCATTATCCTTTCTCCCCTGGCACCACCAGCGATGACCGTATTAACACCGATTACTGGCAGGATTTACAGGCCATCACGCAATTGGTGCACACAGAAAAACTCGACGGTGAAAATAACTGCCTTAACCGCTACGGCGTGTTTGCCCGTTCCCATGCCGCGCCTACACAATCGGCATGGACCTATAAAATTCGCCAACGCTGGCAACTGCTGAAAAACGATCTCGGCGATCTGGAGTTGTTTGGTGAAAATCTTTATGCCGTTCATTCGATTGAATATCGCGCTCTGGAACAGGACTTTTACCTGTTTGCCGTTCGCTGCCAGGATATGTGGCTGAGCTGGGAAGAGGTGCAGTTTTACGCCGCTCTGTTTGATTTCCCCTGCGTTCCCGAAATCTCCGCCCCGCAGCCGGGGAATGATGAAAAAAGCTGGCAACGTGATTTTCTGGCACTGACCAATGCGCGCGGCGCGTTCGATCCCTGGGATACACAAACCGGGCAACCCTGTACGCTGGAAGGCATTGTCAGCCGGAATAGTGATGCGTTTTCCGTCGCTGACTTTTCGCATAACGTCTTCAAGTATGTACGCAAAAATCATGTCAAAACCACCGAGCACTGGAAACGCCACTGGCGACGGGCGCGGATGGCCCATGAGTTCGCTTATGGAGAACAGTCATGATTTGGCAACTTACCGACGACAAACGCTGGTCGACGCTACGCCAGCGTTTTAGCTGGGTTGAGGATATGCATAACACGCCGCAAGACCCGGAGCATCATGGTGAAGGCGACGTTGGTGTGCATACTGAAATGGTGCTGAACGCACTCGTTGCGATGGCTGAGTTTCAGCAACTCCCCGCTCAGCAGCAGGAAATTTTATGGGCGGCGGCGTTATTGCATGACGTTGAAAAGCGCAGTACTACCGTGCAGGAAAACGGACGTATTCAGTCCCCTGGTCATGCTCGTCGGGGCGAACTGACGGCCCGACAAATTTTATGGCGCGATATCCCAACGCCGTTCGTGCTACGCGAGCAAATCGTTGCGCTGGTGCGTCTGCATGGGTTACCGCTATGGTTACTGGAACGTCCGGAACCGGAGCGTTTGCTGCTCACGGCTGCAATGCGCATCGACACGCGTCTGCTCGCTTTGCTTGCTCGTGCCGATCTGCTTGGTCGCCATTGTCATGATCAGCAATCAATGCTGGAACGCATCGATCTGTTCGAGCTATTTTGCCAGGAGCAACAATGCTGGGGAAAAGTGCGTTCATTCGCTTCGGATTCCGCACGCTGGCATTACCTGACCCATGAACAAAGTTCTCCTGATTTTGTTCCCTGGGAGGCTGAATCTTTTGAGGTTATTTTGCTGTGTGGTTTACCGGGTATGGGCAAAGATCGCTTTATCAGTGAACAGTGCCAGAGAGTGAACGTTATCAGCCTTGATGATATGCGGCGGTGAATCAATGCCAGTCCGGACGACAAAACCGCCACCGGGCGTATTGTGCAACAGGCAAAAGAAGAGGCGCGCGTTTTTTTACGCCAGAAGAAGCCGTTCATCTGGAATGCAACGAACATTACCCGCCAGCTGCGTAGCCAGCTCACCAGTCTGTTTACGGCTTACGGTGCACGAGTAAAGATCGTTTATCTGGAAGTGCCATGGGCACAATGGAAGCAGCAAAATGCCAGACGCGAGTATGCAGTTCCTGAAACGGTCGTGATGCGGATGGCCTCAAGGCTGGAAGTTCCTCAACCTGATGAAGCACATAGTGTGGAATATTGGGTGACTGACAGGTAATAAAAGCCGGGCGGTGATTTCACCAGCCCGGCCTCTTCAATTGACTAGATGTGCAATTCCTGCAACTTTTCTTTCGGCAGCGCCAACTCTTCGTTGCTGTTGATGCGTACGTCACGTTCCAGGATATTACGCGCAATATCCTGCGCTTCCTGCAACGAATGCATCTGATAAGTACCACACTGGTAGACGTTCAGTTCCGGGATCTGATTCTGATCCTGCACTTTCAGCACGTCTTCCATTGCCGCTTTCCAGGCATCAGCAACACGCTGCTCATCTGGCGTACCAATCAGACTCATATAAAAACCGGTGCGGCAGCCCATTGGCGAGATATCGATAATCTCAACGCCATTACCGTTCAGATGGTTACGCATAAAACCAGCAAACAGGTGCTCCAGGGTATGGATCCCTCTTTCTGGCATCACTTCTTTGTTCGGCACGCAGAAGCGCAGATCGAACACGGTGATTGCGTCGCCATGCGGGGTGTTCATTGTTTTTGCCACCCGAACTGCAGGCGCTTCCATCCGGGTATGATCGACTGTGAAGCTATCTAACAACGGCATTTAGCCACCTCCGGTAATTTTTTTAAAAATTTTCTGAACTCTTTCTTCCCAGGCGAGTCTGAGTATATGAAAGACGCGCATTTGTTATCATCATCCCTGAATTCAGAGATGAAATTTTGGCCACTCACGAGTGGCCTTTTTCTTTTCTGTCAGGCGTGTTTTTCCAGCCACACCGCAAACGGTTCGGTATCAGCGGCTTCCATTTCCTGCTGACGGCGTACAGATGCCTCGCGCTCGGCTACAAAATCCTCTTCACGCAGAATTTCCAGCGGCTCTTCACGCAGCAGATTACGGTACGCTTCAGCAAACGCTTTACCTGTTCCGCCAATACCAGTATCAATCATAGACCTTAAGATACGGGCAGAGAAAGTCAGATCGGGATTATCGAAGCAGGCGACCAGTTCATCACACACTTTCTGGTACGCTTCGCCGCCGTTAATGCTATCCAGCGTTTGCGCCACGCGTTTTAGATCGCGGAACAAATCTTTCCCCACCTGCGGCAACGGGAACTGCGCGGTTTCGCAGCCGATACCCAGCGTCAGGCCCGGTTTGCGACCTTCGAGGATCACCCGGTTCCAGTTAACGCGTGTACAGGCAAGCTCGCTACTGCTCATTTCCGGTGCATCAGCCAGCGCACACCAGACCATAAACAGATCGAGGAATCGCACCTGTTGTTCATCTACACCAATCGGCGAGAACGGGTTGATGTCCAGCGAACGCACTTCAATATATTCAATGCCGCCACGTAACAGTGCATCAGAAGGCGACTCGCCACTGCGGGTAACGCGTTTTGGACGAATCGGCGCGTACAGTTCGTTTTCAATCTGCAGCACATTGCTGTTGATTTGCAACCGCTTACCGTCTTTCTCAATACCAATCTTCGCGTACTCTTCCGATGGCGTTTTGATTGCCTGTTTAAGGCCCGCTACGTACTCGTAGAGATCGTTGAAGGTGATACCAAGATTGCTTTGCGATTTGTTGGTATAGCCAAGATCGCTCAAACGAAGAGAGGTCGCATACGGCAGGTAATACATACCGCACTCGGTTTTCTCAAACGGCAGCGACGTTGGTTTTCCTTGCAAGAAAGAAGAACAAATCGCCGGAGACGCGCCAAACAGATAAGGAATGACCCAACCGAAACGATAGTAATTGCGAATAAGGCGGAAATAGCCCGCAGAAATTTTCTCTTTGGCATCAGCGCCCGAGATATCGCCGCACTTCGCTTGCCAGAATGCCATGGGCAAAGAGAAATTGTAGTGCACGCCGGAAATGGTTTGCATCAGCGCGCCGTAGCGATTTTTCAGCCCTTCACGGTACAGCGTTTTGAAGCGTCCGGTGTTAGAAGTGCCATACTGTGCCAGTTCGATGTCCTGACCTTCTGCGATATAGCATGGCATACTTAACGGCCACATCCGCTCATCGCCCATATTGCGCGCCGTATAGCGATGCAGATCGCGCATAAAGGTCAGCATATGTTCAATATCACCATCCACTGGTGTAATAAATTCCAGCAATGCTTCCGCAAAATCGGTAGTAATCCATTTATGCGTCAGTGCGGAACCTAATGCTTCAGGATGACCTGTTGTTGCCAGTGTGCCATCAGCATTAACACGCAAAGTTTCGCGCTCAAGCCCACGCTGTATCCCCTTTAACGCCTGAGGATGTTTTTCCAGCCAGGCCAGCGCCTGTGATACGTCCGGGATCAAGTTGACCTCCCGCCTGTCAAAATCGTTTTAATTAGCATAACTGTAATGGTGACCATGTGTGCAGGCCTACAATTAGTGCCACCATATCATGCCCTGAACGGTCGCTGCTGCAACTGCAACATAACGTAACGCTTTACCAAGGCACAAAAAAAAGATTACTGGCCCCCAGGAGATGCGCATCCATCCCGCTAACAGACACAGTAAATCGCCAACCACGGGCATCCAGCTTAATAATAGCGTGACTGCACCATAGCGTTTCAGCCAGCCGGTAGCTTTCTCTTGCCAGCGCGATGTTTTACGCAATGGAAAGAAACGCCCAAGGATAACGTTAGTTAACCCTCCAAGGCTATTACCCATTGTTGCTGTTAAAACTAAAACCCAAGGATGACTTACCCCGGAAAGCAACATGGCCACCAGCACGACTTCGGAATTACCGGGTAATAGTGTAGCGCTGAGGAAACTACTGGCAAACAACGAGAAAAGCGATAAAGCTTCACTCACAGCAAGCGAACATCCACAGCGTCCATGCCTGCAGCACGGGCCGCCTGAATACCGAAATCAGCATCTTCAAAGACCACACACTGTGTTGGTTGCACGCCCATACGCTGCGCGCACAACAAAAATGTGTCTGGCGCAGGTTTATGATGTTTGACGTGATCGGCAGCAACAACGGCGTCAAAATAACGGCGTAATCCCAGGTGCGTTAGCAGTGCCTCAGCGATGGCGCTTTCACTCCCCGTTCCTACAGCCATTGGTCGACGTCCGTGCCAGCTTTTCACCACTTCAACAAGGGGGAGTGGTTCGACGCTATCGAGTAACATGCTTCTGACTGCTTCTGTTTTTTCACGCGCCAGCGCATGCGGGTCGAGATCGGCCTGATTCAGTTCAATAATCGCCTGAGCAATGCGCCACGTGGGCGAGCCATTAAGCGCAATCATCGCCTGAACATCGTACTGAAGACCGTAGTGCCCTAATACTTCGCGCCACGCTTTACGGTGCGTAGGCTCCGTATCCAGGATTGTGCCATCCATATCAAAAATTAAACCTGCATAACGCTCGTACATGGTCTTCTCGCAAGTCGAAAAATATGACGCTACTTTAGCGTAATTGCTTGATTTTGTCGCTGATGGCGAAGGAGAAGAATATTCAGGAAATGGATAAAATAGTTATTTAGAAATGAAATATTTTTGAAGGGGATTTTTTGCAGAAGATGGTGCATCCGGGAGGATGACTCACTGGCGTTCGCCCTTCGGGCCGTTGCTGCCGCAACGTTATCCTCCCTGGAGCAGACGGTGATTACCATCGCCTCTTCCATACCATCATCGCTGAAGATTACGGAGAATATGGTGCATCCGGGAGGATTCGAACCTCCGACCGCTCGGTTCGTAGCCGA
>NZ_JABWMS020000048.1:0-35136 GCF_013369155.2 Escherichia sp. 94.0001
TTTTTAACGTAAGCATTAAGAATATTCACCTTGTTATCTGCCTGTATTTTAAACAGAATTAAACCAGTACTAGATTCCGTATGAATATCTCGAAATGTTGCTGTGTATCACATACAAATCATTGCTGCAGGACCATAGTATTTACATAAAGTTTGTCCCCCGGAGGTAGTCATCGCAGCAATCGAGTAAATTAGCTTCACCACGGTATATTGTTTCCGTAGAATACCCATAATTATAAGAGAGGTTGTTATGATTGAACGTGAACTGGGGAACTGGAAAGACTTTATCGAAGTTATGCTTCGTAAGTAATTCCTGAGACAAAGTACAAACAGAAAGTACCTGCTGAACAGGTTCTTTATCGGAAAGTTGAAAAAGGCGACACATTGGTATGTCGCCTTTTTAATTGCTTATTCCGGGCGTGGCTTCAGCGGGAAGCGGCGGCGCACCAGCACAAAGAACAGCGGCACGAAGTAAATAGCCAGAATCGTGGCCGAAATCATCCCGCCCATTACGCCAGTACCCACCGCATGCTGGCCACCGGAACCGGCCCCTGTGCTGGTTGCCATTGGCAATACGCCGAAGATAAAGGCCAGAGAGGTCATCAGAATCGGACGTAAACGCTGACGGCAGGCGTGGAGCGTCGCTTCAAACAGGTCGTGGCCTTTTTGGTTCATCTCGTTAGCAAATTCGACGATCAGGATGGCGTTTTTCGCCGATAAACCAATCACCGTTAACAGGCCTACCTGGAAGTAAACGTCGTTTTCCAGCCCGCGCAGCCAGGTTGCCAGCAGCGCGCCGATAACGCCCAGCGGCACGACCAGCATTACCGAGAACGGCACTGACCAGCTTTCATACAGCGCCGCCAGACACAGGAATACCACCAGCAATGAAATGGCATACAGCGCCGGAGCCTGCGCGCCGGAGAGTCGCTCCTGATACGACATCGCCGTCCATTCCAAACCAAAGCCGCTTGGCAACTGCTTCACTAACGATTCCATAATATCCATTGCAGTACCGGTGCTGACCCCCGGCGCGGCTTCCCCGACAATCTCTACCGCTGAATAACCGTTATAGCGTTCCAGACGCGGCGAGCCTGTTTCCCAGCGTGAGGTCGCGAAAGCAGAGAAGGGGACCATGCCACCATCTTTATTTCGTACATACCAGAGATTGATGTCATCTGGCAGCATGCGATATGGCGCAGCGGCCTGCACATAGACTTTCTTCACGCGACCGCGATCCATAAAGTCATTCACATAGCTCGAACCCCACGCGGTTTGCAGCGTGTCGTTAATATCGTCGATAGCAACGCCCAGCGCCTGAGCTTTACGCTGATCGATATCAATCTGCAACTGCGGACTGTCGTCGAGGCCGTTATGGCGTACACGGGTTAACTCCGGATTTTCCGCCGCCAGAGCCAGTAACTGGTTACGTGCTGCCATCAGCGCATCGTGACCCGCACCAGCGTGGTCCTGCAACTCCATATCAAAACCCGCAGAACTGCCAAGGCCGCTAATTGCTGGCGGGCTGCTGGCGATAACGCGAGCTTCTTTAATCTTATTAAATTCCTTCGTTGCACGTTCGATAATGGCAAACGAGGTGCCGGTCTTACTGTCGCGTTCGCTCCAGTCTTTCAGGCGGATAAACATTCGTGCCACGTTTTGCCCGTTCCCCCCGGGGCCAGAACCAACGGTGGCAAACACCGACATGATATTGTCTTTTTCATGGGTGAAGTAATACTTCTCGATTTGCTCAACGACTTTCAGGGTCTGTTGTTGGGTTGAACCGCTGGGCAACTGTACCGAGGTAGTAAACATGCCCCGGTCTTCCAGTGGCAAGAACGACGTCGGCAAACGCAGGAACAGGAACACCATGCCGCCAAGCAGCAGGACATAAATCACAATCCAGCGCAGGCTACGGTGGAGAATTTTTGCTACCCCTTTTTCGTAGCGTTCGGCGTTACGATTAAACATCTGGTTAAACCAGGCAAAAAAGCCTTTTTGCCCGTGATGCTCACCTTTTTTCAGCGGCTTAAGTAGCGTAGCGCACAGAGCCGGAGTGAGGATCATCGCTACCAGTACTGACAGCACCATCGCCGCAACAATGGTAATAGAGAACTGGCGATAGATAGCTCCGGTGGTGCCGCCGAAGAAGGCCATTGGCACAAATACCGCCGACAGCACCATCGCAATCCCGACCAGTGCCCCCTGGATCTGCCCCATCGATTTACGTGTGGCTTCGCGAGGAGTGAGTCCTTCCTCACTCATAATACGTTCGACGTTTTCCACCACCACGATGGCGTCATCCACCAGCAGACCGATCGCCAGCACCATCGCGAACATGGTTAAGGTGTTGACGCTGTAACCGAAGGCGTAAAGTACGGAGAAGGTTCCCATCAACACCACCGGCACGGCGATAGTGGGTATCAGCGTGGCACGGAAGTTTTGCAAGAACAGATACATAACGAGGAAAACCAGGGCGATAGCTTCCAGCAGCGTTTTCACCACGTCTTCAATGGAGGCTTTAACAAATGAGGTGGTTTCATATGCCACCTTGTATTCCAGTCCATGTGGGAAGTACTGCGCCAGTTCGTCGAGACGATTGAGTACCAGCTCCGCTGTTGCCATTTCGTTCGCGCCGGAGGCCAGTTTTACCCCCAGCCCGGAGGCTGGCTTACCGTTGAAGCGGCTGAGATAATCGTATTTCTCTGCCCCCATTTCGACGGTGGCGACATCGCCCAGCCTTACTTCTGAGCCGTCCTGATTCACCCGTAAGGTGATATCGCGGAACTGTTCTGGTGTTTGCAGCAGTGACTGGGCGTTAATGGTGGCGTTGAGCGCCTGCTTATCGACGGAAGGCGTACCACCAAGTTGCCCAACCGCAATCTGCGCGTTCTGTGACTCAATGGCATCAGTGACATCTTTAGCCGTCATCTGAAAACTGTTGAGTTTCGCCGGGTCCAGCCAGATACGCATTGAATATTGCGAACCATAGGCATCGATATCCCCGACGCCATTCACGCGGCTTAATGGGTCCTGAATATTACTGGCAACGTAATCGGCAATATCCTGCTTATCCATCGAACCATCGGTAGAGACGAAGGCAATGGTAAGAATATTGGTATCGCCGGTTTTACGCACCGTCACGCCCTGATTTTGCACCGCCTGCGGCAACTTTCGCATGGCTGATTGCAGCTGGTTTTGTACTTGCTGCACTGCTTCGTCCGGATCGGTGCCCGCTTTAAAACTTAAGGTGACAGATGCCTGACCGGTGCCACTGCTTTGAGACGACATATACATGAGATTATCGAGGCCGGTCATATTTTGCTCGATAACCTGGGTCACGGTGTTTTCCAGCGTCTGAGCCGATGCGCCGGGATAGTTAGCGGTTACTCGCACATTAGGCGGTGCAAGATCCGGGTATTGTTCAACGGGCAATGAGAAAATCGCCAGGGTTCCTGTCAGACACAACAGGATTGCCAGCACCCAGGCAAAAATGGGGCGATCAATAAAGAAATTCGCCATTAAAAGAGGACCTCGTGTTTCTGCGTATTGTTGTTGGCATGCCTTGCTTCACTGTAGCGGCAAGGTACGGACCAATCGTGGAGAAAAAAAGGAGTTAATGTAAATTATCATGCCCTTTTATACTGAACCTTAAGTGCAAGTATTCTTTGGTCAGTAGGTGGCATTACATTAGCTGGCTTTCCTCACCCTCCGCAGAGCGAAAGCTAATACTCACTAACGTGCCGCCACCGGAAGGTTGTGAAAAAGTCAGCGTTCCACCCAGTCGTTCCGCGCGTTCGCGCATAATATTCAGACCATAGTGACCTTCGGGTTCTTTCGGTTCTCCGATGCCAATCCCGTTATCACGGATATAGACTGTGTGATTGCCGTCCGGCGCGGTGACGCAGCTGACGGCTATTTCGCTGGCGTTGGCGTGCTTCATCGCATTGAGTACAGCTTCGCGAATAATTTGCAACAAATGCACCTGCATTTGCGCATCCAGCGCCAGTGTTGGCAGACGGCAGTCGAGAGTCAGTTTTGCGCTGGTTTGATTTTGTAACGTATCCAGCATTTCCCGCAACGCGGAGGGAAGATCCGCTTGCTGCAGCGTCAGGCGGAACGTGGTCAACAGCTCGCGTAACTGTCGATAAGCATCATTCAATGCCTGGGAGAAATCGGCCATGATATTTTGTGCGGTGGCGTTATCTTCCGGTATCGAACGTTTAAGTAACGTCAACTGGATACGTAAGTAAGAAAGCACCTGGGCCAGCGAATCATGTAATTCCCGTGCGATGGTGGCACGTTCTTCCATCAACAGTAACTGCTGAAAATGCTTCTGCGCCTGATTAAAGTACAAACCGCGTCCCAGCATCGACGAAACGCTGTTAAGCAGCGGTTCTGATGATGACACGTGGCTATTTTGCCAGTGCAGTTCGCCGTAAACCGTCTCTTGCATCGTTACCGGTAAAATCTGCATCGGCAATTCGGGGTTTGGTTTCCCTTCACTAATCCGCCAGTTTTCACCGACATTCAACTCCAGATATTCAGCCGCTTCATTGTCGCGAACAATCTGCAAAATATGGCGGAAACAATGCACATCTATCTGGCTGGTGTTCAGCGCCTGCGAACACTGATACAACACCTCCAGGCGACGCTTGGCCTCGTGGAGATCACGGGTTTTTTCTTCTACTGACGCTTCCAGCGAACGATACAATTTATGCAGCTCGCTCGACATCTGGTTAAAGGTTTTGGCCAACAGTCCCAGCTCATTGGGCAGACTGGTATCCAGCGGCGGCGAATCGAACTGGCCGTGTTCAATACGCTGACTGGCGGTAACCAGCTGATTCAGCGGGGCAACCACCTGATGGCGTATGCGGCGCAGAGTAAAAAAGACCAGCGTGAAAATACCGATGCCGCCAGCCAGGGAGATCGCCACCACCAGCAGCATTTTGCGTTCGGCGTAGTGCTGTAAAGCCAGCACGAACAGGTCTATCTGATTAACATAATTATTAATATTGGCCTGATACCACGGCAAATCGCCCTTGCTGAGCCGATTATTCATCTCCAGCCAGTTGGCATTCAGATGCGCATAGCGGGTTTTTACTGCCTCTGGCACATACCAGACGTTGAGATTGGTTAACACCGGTGAGTGCAGTGCCTGTTGGAACAGCTGGCGATGCGCATTGAGTTGTGGACTGCCGCTTTGCAAGTCGTAGCCCAGGCGGTAACTCTGCATACGCAACGATCCGGCAATATTGATAGCCTCAGCGTCGCGCAAACTGCTCGCCAGAGTTAGCAGTGCGATACCCGTGGAAAGAATCGACAGCAGCACAATGTAAAAAAAGGCCCGGGCCAAACTGGCCGAGACGGGGCGTTTAACAATCACACGCGTCTTCTCCACATAAAATCATTAATGTTCCAGTTTGCTGAAATGCAATTTAATCAGTGATGGGATTATTTGATCTGCCACAGTTTATAGCGAAATAGTGACTTATTCTGGGCACATGAACATTGCCGATTCCCCTGTAAGTCGGGTAATAACAACACTCATATAAAGAATAAGGTTTTTACAACCAAAAAAGAAGGTCGTTATGAATCGTTTTATTATGGCCAACAGTCAGCAATGTCTGGGTTGTCATGCTTGTGAAATCGCCTGTGTCATGGCTCACAATGATGAGCAACATGTCCTGAGCCAACACCATTTTCATCCCCGAATTACGGTTATCAAACATCAGCAGCAACGTAGTGCGGTGACCTGTCACCATTGCGAAGATGCGCCCTGCGCCCGTAGTTGCCCTAATGGCGCGATCAGCCATGTTGATGACAGCATTCAGGTCAATCAGCAAAAGTGTATTGGCTGTAAATCCTGCGTGGTAGCTTGTCCATTTGGTACGATGCAAATCGTCCTGACACCCGTCGCGGCAGGCAAAGTTAAAGCCACGGCGCATAAATGCGACCTTTGTGCAGGTCGCGAAAGTGGTCCTGCCTGTGTCGAGAATTGTCCGGCGGACGCTCTGCAACTGGTCACTGACGCCGCACTCTCCGGCATAGCGAAATCTCGCCGCCTGCGCACCGCACGTCAGGAGCATCAACCGTGGCATGCCAGTACTGGGGCACCAGAAATGCCGGCGATGAGTAAAGTCGAGCAAATGCAGGCAACCCCCGCGCGAGGCGAGCCGGATAAACTGGCGATTGAAGCGCGCAAAACTGGTTTTGATGAAATTTATCTGCCATTTCGCGCCGACCAGGCACAACGGGAAGCCTCGCGTTGCCTGAAGTGCGGCGAGCACAGCGTTTGTGAATGGACCTGCCCTCTGCATAACCACATTCCGCAGTGGATAGAGCTGGTGAAAGCCGGAAATATCGACGCCGCCGTCGAGCTTTCTCACCAGACCAACACCCTGCCAGAAATTACCGGACGCGTTTGCCCGCAAGACCGTCTGTGCGAAGGAGCCTGCACCATTCGCGATGAGCACGGAGCGGTAACTATCGGCAACATCGAACGCTACATTTCGGATCAGGCGTTGGCGAAAGGTTGGCGTCCTGACTTAAGCCATGTCACCAAAGTGGATAAGCGGGTGGCGATTATCGGTGCAGGTCCGGCAGGGCTAGCCTGTGCGGATGTTCTGATCCGCAATGGCGTGGAGGTGACGGTGTACGATCGCCATCCAGAAATCGGTGGCCTGCTCACCTTCGGCATTCCTTCTTTCAAACTGGATAAGTCCCTGCTGGCGCGTCGCCGGGAAATCTTCAGCGCGATGGGGATTCACTTCGAACTCAATTGTGAAGTGGGTAAAGATGTCTCTTTGGATTCGCTTTTGGAACAATACGACGCGGTCTTCGTTGGCGTAGGCACTTACCGTTCCATGAAAGCGGGTTTACCTAATGAAGATGCGCCGGGCGTTTATGACGCGCTGCCATTCCTCATCGCCAACACTAAACAGGTGATGGGACTTGAAGAGTTACCTGAAGAGCCGTTTATCAATACCGCCGGACTCAATGTCGTGGTACTGGGCGGTGGCGACACCGCGATGGACTGTGTGCGTACCGCGCTGCGCCATGGCGCGAGTAACGTCACCTGTGCCTATCGTCGTGATGAAGCTAACATGCCTGGCTCGAAGAAGGAGGTGAAGAACGCCCGCGAAGAGGGGGCAAACTTCGAATTTAACGTCCAGCCGGTGGCGCTTGAGCTGAATGAGCAAGGTCATGTTTGCGGAATTCGTTTCCTGCGTACGCGTCTTGGCGAGCCGGATGCCCAGGGGCGTCGGCGTCCGGTGCCGGTGGAAGGCAGTGAGTTTGTGATGCCAGCCGATGCGGTGATCATGGCATTTGGTTTTAATCCTCATGGTATGCCGTGGCTGGAGTCGCACGGTGTAACGGTGGATAAATGGGGCCGCATCGTAGCGGACGTTGAAAGCCAGTACCGTTACCAGACCACGAATCCGAAAATCTTCGCAGGTGGCGATGCCGTGCGTGGTGCGGATCTGGTGGTTACCGCAATGGCAGAAGGACGTCATGCGGCACAGGGGATCATTGACTGGCTGGGGGTAAAATCAGTCAAATCTCACTAATAGCCTGCGCAGACAAATCCGGCTTCACAGCGTAAGATAATTGTTCATTTCGCGCTGTGGAGTCGGTATGACGCAACAAATCACCCTCATTAAAGACAAAATTCTCTCCGATAACTATTTCACCCTGCACAACATAACTTACGATCTCACGCGAAAAGATGGCGAAGTTATCCGCCATAAACGTGAAGTTTACGATCGCGGTAATGGTGCAACGATCCTCCTGTACAACGCGAAGAAAAAGACCGTGGTTCTGATTCGTCAGTTCCGCGTCGCTACCTGGGTTAATGGCAATGACAGCGGGCAGCTGATTGAAACCTGCGCCGGGCTGCTGGATAACGACGAACCGGAAGTGTGTATTCGCAAAGAAGCGATTGAAGAGACGGGGTATGAAGTTGGCGAAGTCCGCAAATTATTTGAACTGTATATGTCGCCAGGCGGTGTGACTGAGCTAATCCACTTTTTTATCGCCGAATACAGTGACAGCCAGCGCGCTAATGCGGGCGGTGGTGTCGAAGATGAAGATATTGAAGTGCTCGAGCTGCCGTTCAGCCAGGCGCTGGAGATGATCAAAAGCGGCGAAATACGTGACGGTAAGACGGTGTTATTGCTTAACTATTTGCAAACATCACATTTAATGGACTGAAAAATAACAATAATATTTCGTTGTTTATTATTGGCTCAATCCGATAAATCCGATTGAGCCGCGCTACCTGCGCAACGAAGATACGACTTGTGCTGTTTGTTTGAACTTCTGGGGTCGTACCGTCCATGCGCTATCGCATTTTCCTTCTCTTTTTTTTCGCTTTGTTGCCGACGTCTTTGGTGTGGGCGGCACCAGCGCAACGGGCATTTTCCGACTGGCAGGTCACCTGTAATAATCAAAATTTCTGTGTGGCGCGCAATACGGGCAATCATAATGGACTGGTGATGACCCTGAGCCGCAGCGCCGGGGCGCATACCGATGCCGTTTTACGTATTGAGCGCGGCGGGTTGAAGTCGCCGGGTGCGTCGGAAGGGGAGATAGCGCCACGGCTGCTGTTAGATGGCGAGCCGTTGGCGTTGAGTGGTAACACGTGGCGGATTTCACCATGGTTATTAGTAACCGATGATACGACAACCATCACCGCGTTTTTGCAGATGATTCAGGAAGGGAAAGCGATCACCTTACGCGACGGCGATCAGACCATTTCACTGAGTGGCTTAAAAGCAGCGTTGTTGTTTATTGATGCCCAGCAAAAGCGCCTTGGCAGTGAAACTGCGTGGATTAAGAAAGGGGACGAACCGCCGCTCAGCGTACCGCCAGCGCCTGCGCTAAAAGAGGTCGCGGTAGTGAACCCGACGCCGACCCCACTTTCTCGTGAAGAACGTAACGATTTGCTGGATTACGGTAACTGGCGGATGAATGGTCTGCGCTGTTCGCTTGATCCGTTGCGTCGTGAAGTGAATGTGACTGCGCTGACCGACGATAAAGCGTTGATGATGATTAGCTGTGAAGCAGGCGCGTATAACACCATTGATCTTGCGTGGATTGTGTCGCGTAAAAAGCCACTGGCCTCGCGCCCGGTACGGTTGCGTTTACCGTTCAACAACGGTCAGGAGACCAATGAACTCGAACTGATGAACGCAACATTCGATGAAAAATCGCGTGAACTGGTGACCTTAGCGAAAGGGCGCGGATTAAGCGATTGTGGCATTCAGGCGCGCTGGCGCTTTGACGGTCAGCGTTTTCGCCTGGTGCGTTACGCTGCAGAACCCACCTGCGATAACTGGCATGGACCAGACGCCTGGCCCACGTTGTGGATCACCCGTTAAACATAATAGCGGGGACATGTAAGCCTGATAAGATGCGCCAGGCCGGATAAGACGCGGTAGGCCGGATAAGACGCGTCAGCGTCGCATCCGGCAATCAGCATCCGGCGATCACCATCAGGCACCTTTCACTCCCAGTACCTTATGCGCTTTTGCCACAATATTCTCGGCGGTAAAGCCAAAGAACGGGAACAGCTTATCCGCAGGAGCAGATTCCCCATAACCCGTCATCCCGACAATTGCCCCTTTCAGACCAACATATTTGTACCAGTAATCGGCGATGCCTGCTTCCACCGCCACGCGAGCCGCAACGTTAGAAGGCAACACAGACTCCCGATATTCCTCATCCTGGGCGTCGAAAATATCGGTCGAGGGCAGGGAAACTACGCGTACATTGCGACCTTCTCCCGCTAATTTCTCCGCTGCTTGCAAGGTGATTTCCATCTCTGAACCAGTGGCAATCAAAATAATATCCGGCTTGCCGCCGCTGTCTTTCAACACATAACCACCGCGGGCAATCTCTTTTACCTGATCTGGCGTACGTTCCACCTGGGCCAGATTCTGTCTTGAGAGGATCAGCGCCGTCGGCCCGTTGTGACGCTCGACCGCCAGCTTCCAGCCCACCGCAGCTTCCACCTGATCACACGGTCGCCAGGTGCTAAAATTCGGCGTCAAGCGCAGACTGGCCAGTTGCTCAACGGCCTGGTGGGTCGGACCATCTTCCCCTAAGCCAATTGAGTCGTGGGTATAAACCATAATCTGCCGCGCTTTCATCAGTGCCGCCATCCGCGCGGCGTTACGAGCGTATTCAACAAACATCAGGAACGTCGCGGTATACGGCACGAAGCCGCCGTGGTGCGCAATGCCATTGGCGATAGCGGTCATACCAAATTCACGCACCCCGTAGTGAATATAATTCCCCGCCGGATCTTCCTTCAGCGACACAGAACCTTTCCAGATGGTGAGGTTGCTGGGAGCCAGATCCGCCGAACCGCCGAGCAACTCAGGCAGCATCGGCCCGTAAGCGTTAAGCGTATTTTGTGAAGCCTTACGGGTAGCGATTTTCGCCGGATTCGCCTGCAACTCATTGATATATTTCTGAGTCGTTTTCTCCCAGTCTTTTGGTAAACCACCGCTCATCCGGCGAGTAAACTCTTCTGCCAGTCGCGGATGAGCCTTTTTATACGCGGCAAACTTCTCATTCCAGCTCTGCTGCGCTTTTTCGCCTTTTTCGCGAGCGTCCCAGGCGTGATAAATCTCTTTGGGGATCTCAAATGGCGGATGGTGCCAGCCCAGTTTCTGTCGTGCCAGCGCCACCTCTTCTTCACCCAGCGGTGCACCGTGCGCCTCTTCTTTACCCGCTTTATTGGGTGAACCAAAGCCAATCACCGTACGGCAGATAATCAGCGATGGCTTATCTTTTACGCTTTGCGCTTCAAGAATCGCTTCCTTCACCGCCTGCGGATCGTGACCGTCGATTTCATGGATCACATGCCAGTGATAGGCTTCAAAACGTTTTGCCGTATCGTCGGTAAACCAGCCTTCGGTTTCACCGTCGATGGAAATACCATTGTGATCGTAAAAACCAATCAGCTTGCCCAGCCCCAGCGTGCCCGCCAGCGAACAGACTTCGTGAGAAATACCTTCCATCAGGCAGCCGTCACCCATAAACACATAGGTGAAGTGATCGACAATTTCATGATCCGGCTGGTTAAACTGCGCCGCCAGTGTACGTTCTGCTATCGCCAGTCCGACCGCGTTCGCCAAACCTTGTCCAAGTGGACCGGTGGTGGTTTCAACACCAGGCGTATAGCCAATCTCCGGGTGACCAGGGGTTTTCGAATGCAACTGACGGAAGTTCTTCAGCTCTTCCAGCGGCAGGTCGTAACCGGTCAGATGAAGCAAACTGTAGAGCAGCATCGACGCGTGACCGTTGGAGAGAATAAAGCGGTCGCGATCATACCAGGTTGGATCGGTGGGGTTATGTTTAAGAAAATCGTTCCACAGCACTTCGGCAATATCAGCCATGCCCATCGGCGCGCCGGGATGACCAGAATTGGCTTTTTGTACCGCATCCATACTGAGCGCGCGAATCGCATTGGCAAGGTCTTTTCGGGACATATAACACTCCGTGGCTGGTTTATAGTTTGACGGCAAGAAGATCTTCCAGTTTGCGTTGATCAACGGCGAACAGGCGGATGCCTTCAGAGAGTTTTTCTACCGCCATTGCATCCTGATTGTGCTCCCAACGGAACTCCGCTTCGCTCATCGGGGCTGGGCGTGGGAACGTCTGAGAAGGCGGGATTAATTTACGCACTACTGGAGAAACTTTTTCCTGCAGCTCCTTCAGCAAATTCGGCGCAATAGTCAGTCGATCACAGCCGGTTAAGGCGAGGATTTGTTCGGTGCGACGGAAGCTCGCGCCCATTACAATGGTTTCGTAGTGGTGTTGCTTATAGTAGTCGTAGATATTGCGCACTGACTTAACGCCCGGATCTTCTTCCACCACATACGGGTCCATCGGCTTACGCGCCTGATACCAGTCATAAATACGCCCGACAAACGGCGAAATCAGAAAAACGCCTGCTTCTGCACAGGCCCGCGCCTGAGCAAAAGAAAACAGTAGCGTCAGGTTGCAGTTAATACCTTCTTTTTCCAGTTCTTCTGCCGCGCGAATTCCTTCCCAGGTTGAAGCCAGCTTGATCAGAATACGTGATTTCTCAACGCCTTGTTGCTGATACAAGTCCACCAAATGGCGCGCCTTCTCAATACTTTTTTCTTTATCAAAAGAGAGGCGTGCATCAACTTCTGTTGACACGCGACCGGGTACGATTTTGAGAATTTCAGTACCGAAATTGACCGCCAGTTTGTCACATGCAGCGACCACCTGTTGTTCCTGGGTCTTGCCATTTTTTTTACCCCAGGCGATAGCATCGTCTATTAAATGCTCATATTGTGATAATCCGGCAGCCTTGAGTAACAGCGAAGGATTGGTGGTGGCATCCTGGGGATGATAATGGCGAATGGACTCAATATCGCCGCTGTCTGCCACGACAGTGGTGAACTGTTTGATGCCGTCTAACTCGTTCATAGGAAATACTCCTTGAAAAGTAAAGTGTTAGATGAGTGCGTTAATTCACACTTCTGAGAAATTTCGCTAAACGCATCAAAAAAGCATAGCAGACAGGCATGGTATTGCTGGATTAAGCAGGTAACATCAGTGTTATAGGATTATTACCAAAACATTATATTAATGGTGAGAGTTTGGACTTGCTCAAAGTCTGTAGACTCCGGCAAGGTAATAATGTGCGCCACGTTGTGGGCAGGGGCTGTTGCCCACACACTTTATTTGTGAACGTTACGTGAAAGGAACAACCAAATGGATGACCAGTTAAAACAAAGTGCACTTGATTTCCATGAATTTCCAGTTCCAGGGAAAATCCAGGTTTCTCCAACCAAGCCTCTGGCAACGCAGCGCGATCTGGCGCTGGCCTACTCACCAGGCGTTGCCGCACCTTGTCTAGAAATCGAAAAAGACCCGTTAAAAGCCTACAAATATACCGCTCGTGGTAACCTGGTGGCGGTGATCTCTAACGGTACGGCGGTGCTGGGGTTAGGCAACATTGGCGCGCTGGCAGGCAAACCGGTGATGGAAGGCAAGGGCGTTCTGTTTAAGAAATTCGCCGGGATTGATGTATTTGACATTGAAGTTGATGAACTTGACCCGGACAAATTTATTGAAGTCGTCGCTGCGCTCGAACCGACCTTCGGCGGCATCAACCTCGAAGACATTAAAGCGCCAGAATGTTTCTATATTGAACAGAAACTGCGCGAGCGGATGAATATTCCAGTATTCCACGACGATCAGCACGGCACGGCAATTATCAGCACTGCAGCCATCCTCAACGGATTGCGCGTGGTGGAGAAAAACATCTCCGACGTGCGGATGGTGGTTTCCGGCGCGGGTGCAGCAGCAATTGCCTGTATGAACCTGCTGGTGGCGCTGGGGCTGCAAAAACATAACATCGTGGTTTGTGATTCAAAAGGCGTTATCTATCAGGGCCGTGAGCCAAATATGGCGGAAACCAAAGCCGCATATGCGGTGGTAGATGACGGCAAACGTACCCTCGATGATGTAATTGAAGGCGCGGATATTTTCCTGGGCTGTTCCGGCCCGAAAGTGCTGACCCAGGAAATGGTTAAGAAAATGGCTCGTGCGCCGATGATCCTGGCGCTTGCGAACCCGGAACCAGAAATTCTGCCGCCGCTGGCGAAAGAAGTGCGTCCGGATGCCATCATCTGTACCGGCCGTTCCGACTACCCGAACCAGGTTAATAACGTGCTTTGCTTCCCATTCATCTTCCGTGGCGCGTTGGACGTTGGTGCAACAGCCATCAACGAGGAAATGAAACTGGCGGCGGTACGCGCGATTGCAGAACTGGCCCATGCGGAACAGAGCGAAGTCGTTGCTTCGGCGTATGGCGATCAAGATCTGAGCTTCGGTCCGGAATACATCATTCCAAAACCGTTTGATCCGCGTTTGATCGTTAAGATCGCTCCTGCGGTCGCTAAAGCGGCGATGGAGTCGGGCGTGGCGACGCGTCCGATTGCTGATTTCGACGTCTACATCGACAAGCTGACTGAGTTCGTTTACAAAACCAACCTGTTTATGAAGCCGATTTTCTCCCAGGCCCGCAAAGCGCCGAAGCGCGTTGTTTTGCCGGAAGGGGAAGAGGCTCGCGTTCTGCATGCTACTCAGGAACTGGTGACGCTGGGACTGGCGAAACCGATCCTTATCGGTCGTCCGAACGTGATCGAAATGCGCATTCAAAAACTGGGCTTGCAGATCAAAGCGGGCGTTGATTTTGAGATCGTCAATAACGAATCCGATCCGCGTTTTAAAGAATACTGGACCGAATACTTCCAGATCATGAAGCGCCGTGGTGTAACTCAGGAGCAGGCACAGCGGGCACTGATCAGTAACCCGACAGTGATCGGCGCGATCATGGTTCAGCGTGGCGAAGCCGATGCAATGATTTGCGGTACGGTGGGCGATTATCATGAACACTTCAGCGTGGTGAAAAATGTCTTTGGTTATCGCGATGGCGTTCACACCGCAGGCGCAATGAACGCGCTGCTATTGCCGAGTGGTAACACTTTTATTGCCGATACCTACGTCAATGACGAGCCAGACGCAGAAGAGTTGGCGGAGATCACCTTGATGGCGGCAGAAACTGTTCGTCGTTTTGGTATTGAGCCGCGTGTGGCTCTGTTGTCACACTCCAACTTTGGTTCTTCTGACTGCCCGTCGTCGAGCAAAATGCGTCAAGCGCTGGAACTGGTCAGGGAGCGTGCGCCAGAACTGATGATTGATGGTGAAATGCACGGCGATGCAGCGCTGGTGGAAGCGATTCGCAGCGATCGAATGCCGGACAGTCCTTTGAAAGGTTCTGCCAATATTCTGGTGATGCCGAACATGGAAGCTGCCCGTATTAGTTACAACTTACTGCGTGTTTCCAGCTCGGAAGGTGTGACTGTCGGTCCGGTGCTGATGGGTGTGGCGAAACCGGTTCACGTGTTAACACCAATCGCATCCGTACGTCGTATCGTCAACATGGTGGCGCTGGCCGTGGTTGAAGCGCAAACCCAACCGCTGTAATTCATTCTTAACTCTCACGCTTACCCTGAATATTCAGGGTAAGCGGTTTTACTGCAATATATTAGTAAAGCTTATTACTAAGTTTTCGAGTAATAAAAAAGCAGCATATAAACTATCTCGATATTATTTTATTTATATTCATGCGTTGCATATGAAAGTTTATGCATCACAGTAAATATCTCTCCATTCTTAGTGATCTACCTCACCTTTTAAACGCGCTTGCCGAATTTTGTTATTTACTCTGACGAAAAATTGTCACGATACATGCCAGGTTTTTCACAGGCGGCGACTCATGGATAAAGAACGCATCATTCAGGAATTTGTTCCCGGCAAACAGGTCACGCTGGCGCATTTAATTGCGCATCCCGGCGAGGAACTGGCGAAAAAAATCGGCGTTCCGGATGCTGGCGCAATCGGCATTATGACGTTAACTCCCGGTGAAACGGCAATGATTGCCGGTGATTTAGCATTGAAAGCCGCCGATGTGCATATCGGTTTTCTCGACCGTTTTAGCGGCGCTCTGGTGATTTATGGCTCGGTGGGTGCAGTAGAAGAAGCGTTATCACAAACCGTCAGCGGTTTAGGGCGTTTATTAAATTATACGCTGTGTGAAATGACCAAAAGTTAATACGAGGCATTCATGAAACGAATTGCGTTTGTGGGTACCGTCGGGGCAGGAAAAACAACGTTATTTAATGCGTTACAGGGGAATTATACCCTCGCAAGAAAAACACAGGCTGTGGAATTTAATGATAAGGGTGATATTGATACGCCGGGTGAATATTTTAGCCATCCCCGCTGGTATCACGCCTTAATTACCACGCTACAGGATGTGGACATGCTGATTTATGTCCACGGCGCGAATGACCCGGAAAGCCGATTGCCTGCCGGGTTGCTGGATATTGGTGCCAGCAAACGGCAAATCGCCGTCATCAGTAAAACGGACATGCCGGATGCTGACGTCGCAGCAACGCGAAAGTTATTGCTTGAGACTGGCTTCGAAGAGCCGATTTTCGCGCTAAACAGCCACGACCCGCAAAGCGTGCAGCAACTGGTGGATTATCTGGCATCTCTCACCAAACAGGAGGAAGCAGGTGAAAAAACTCATCACAGCGAATGATATTCGTGAAGCACACGCGCGCGGCGAACAGGCAATGTCCGTGGTTCTGCGCGCCAGCATTATTACCCCGGAAGCGCGAGAAGTAGCGGATCTGTTGGGTTTTACCATCACCGAATGCGAGGAATCGACGCCAGCAACGGTATCTGTGCCCGTAGAGAAAACTGAAAGCCAGCGTATCCGCGAAACCATCATCGCCCAGCTGCCGGAAGGCCAGTTTACCGAAAGCCTGGTCGCGCAGCTGATGGAAAAAGTGATGAAGGAAAAACAGTCGCTGGAGCAGGGGGCAATGCAGCCGAGTTTTAAATCGGTGACCGGCAAAGGCGGCATCAAAGTTATTGATGGCAGCAGCGTGAAGTTTGGTCGTTTCGATGGCGCGGAACCGCACTGCGTAGGCTTGACTGATCTCGTGACCGGAGACGACGGCAGCAGCATGGCCGCCGGTTTTATGCAGTGGGAGAACGCCTTCTTCCCGTGGACCCTGAACTACGACGAAATCGACATGGTACTGGAAGGGGAGCTTCATGTTCGCCATGAAGGCGAAACCATGATCGCCAAAGCGGGCGACGTGATGTTTATCCCGAAAGGCTCCAGCATCGAATTTGGTACGACATCCAGCGTGAAATTCCTGTATGTCGCCTGGCCGGCTAACTGGCAATCCCTATGAAAGATTTCATCACCGAAGCATGGCTTAGAGCGAACCATACGCTCAGCGAAGGCGCAGAGATCCATCTCCCTGCGGACAGTCGCCTGACGCCCTCTGCCCGGGAGTTACTGGAAAGCCGCCATCTGCGCATCAAGTTTATTGACGAGCAGGGCCGTCTGTTTGTTGACGATGAACAGCAGCAGCCGCAGCCCGTTCACGTGCTGACCAGTAGTGATGAACATCCGCAGGCGTGCTGCGAACTGTGTCACCAGCCAGTGGCGAAAAAGCCGGACACGCTGACTCACCTGTCGGCGGAAAAAATGGTCGCCAAAAGCGATCCGCGCCTGGGTTTTCGCGCTGTTCTCGACAGCACCATTGCGCTGGTAGTGTGGCTGCAAATTGAACTGACAGAACCGTGGCAGCCGTGGCTGGCGGATATCCGTTCGCGTCTTGGCAACATTATGCGTGCCGATGTGTTGGGCGAACCGCTGGGCTGCCAGGCGATTGTTGGGCTTTCTGACGAAGATCTGCATCGGCTTTCTCACCAGCCGCTGCGCTATCTCGACCACGATCATCTGGTGCCGGAAGCCAGCCACGGACGCGATGCGGCGTTGCTGAATCTGCTACGCACCAAAGTGCGGGAAACCGAAACCGTCGCGGCGCAGGTGTTTATCACTCGCAGCTTTGAAGTATTACGCCCGGACATCTTGCAGGCGCTGAACCGCCTTTCCAGCACGCTCTACGTGATGATGATCCTGAGCGTAACGAAGCAGCCGCTAACGGTGAAGCAGATCCAACAACGACTGGGGGAAACGCAATGATTATTGAACGTTGTCGTGAACTGGCGTTGCGAGCGCCCGCCAGAGTAGTTTTTCCGGATGCGTTAGATCAACGTGTGCTGAAAGCTGCGCAATATTTACATCAACAAGGTCTGGCAACGCCCATTCTGGTCGCCAATCCGTTTGAACTTCGTCAGTTTGCGCTCAGCCACGGCGTGGCGATGGACGGGCTACTGGTGATTGATCCTCATAGCAACCTCGCAATGCGGGAAGAATTTGCTCATCGCTGGCTGGCCCGCGCGGGCGAAAAAACGCCGCCGGATGCGCTGGAAAAACTTACCGATCCGCTGATGTTCGCCGCCGCAATGGTCAGCGCCGGTAAAGCGGATGTCTGTATCGCGGGCAACCTCTCTTCCACGGCGAATGTGCTGCGTGCCGGATTACGCATTATCGGCTTGCAGCAAGGCTGTAAAACGCTCTCCTCCATTTTCCTGATGCTGCCACAGTACAGCGGTCCAGCGTTGGGCTTTGCCGATTGCAGCGTAGTGCCACAGCCGACGGCGGCACAACTGGCGGATATCGCGCTTGCCAGCGCCGAAACCTGGCGAGCCATCACCGGAGAAGAGCCGCGCGTGGCGATGTTGTCGTTCTCCAGTAACGGCAGCGCCCGTCACCCCTGCGTTGCCAACGTCCAGCAGGCGACAGAAATCGTCCGTGAGCGCGCACCGCAGCTGGTCGTCGATGGCGAGTTGCAGTTTGACGCCGCCTTTGTGCCAGAAGTGGCGGCGCAAAAAGCGCCAGCCAGCCCGCTACAGGGCAAAGCCAATGTGATGGTTTTTCCGTCGCTGGAGGCGGGAAATATTGGCTACAAAATCGCACAACGACTTGGCGGATATCGTGCCGTCGGGCCATTGATACAAGGACTTGCCGCGCCGATGCACGATCTCTCTCGTGGTTGTAGCGTGCAGGAAATTATCGAGCTGGCGCTGGTGGCAGCTGTGCCGCGTCAGACAAAAGTGAACCGCGAAAGCAGTTTACAAACACTGGTTGAATGAACGGTCCCGTTCTGGACCCCTATAAAGAGGAAAACACAATGGAAGCATTAGGAATGATCGAAACCCGGGGCCTGGTTGCACTGATTGAGGCTTCTGACGCGATGGTGAAAGCTGCGCGCGTCAAGCTGGTTGGTGTTAAGCAGATTGGCGGCGGCCTGTGTACTGCCATGGTTCGTGGTGATGTTGCAGCCTGTAAAGCCGCAACCGATGCCGGTGCCGCAGCGGCACAGCGTATCGGTGAACTGGTATCCGTACATGTTATTCCGCGTCCGCACGGCGATCTGGAAGAGGTCTTCCCGATCGGCCTGAAAGGCGATAGCAGCAACCTGTAATCACCCTGTGTGACGTCGATCCGGGCGTCACGCTCTCTCCTTTTTCTTTTACCTTCCGCGGAGGGTAGGGGGAGTTTTTACCTGAAATACGCCACGGAGGCGGGTATGAAACTGGCAGTCGTCACAGGACAAATTGTTTGTACCGTACGCCATCACGGACTGGCGCATGACAAATTGCTGATGGTGGAAATGATTGATCCACAAGGTAATCCTGATGGGCAATGTGCTGTCGCCATCGACAATATTGGCGCGGGAACCGGGGAGTGGGTGTTGCTGGTGAGTGGCAGTTCCGCCCGCCAGGCGCATAAAAGCGAAACGTCACCGGTCGATCTGTGCGTAATTGGCATTGTCGATGAGGTGGTCTCTGGCGGTCAGGTAATTTTCCACAAATAAGGCAGAACATCATGAATCAACAGGATATTGAACAGGTGGTGAAAGCGGTACTGCTGAAAATGCAAAGCAGTGACACGTCGCCCGCCGCCGTTCATGAGATGGGCGTTTTTGCTTCCCTGGATGACGCCGTTGCGGCGGCCAAAATTGCCCAGCAAGGGTTAAAAAGCGTGGCAATGCGCCAGTTAGCCATTGCTGCTATTCGTGAAGCAGGCGAAAAACACGCCAGAGATTTAGCGGAACTTGCCGTCAGTGAAACGGGTATGGGCCGCGTAGAAGATAAATTTGCCAAAAACGTCGCTCAGGCACGCGGTACGCCAGGCGTTGAGTGCCTCTCTCCACAGGTGCTGACCGGTGACAACGGCCTGACTTTAATTGAAAACGCGCCCTGGGGCGTGGTGGCTTCGGTGACGCCTTCCACTAACCCGGCGGCAACCGTAATTAATAACGCCATCAGCCTGATTGCCGCGGGCAACAGCGTCATTTTTGCCCCGCATCCGGCGGCGAAAAAAGTCTCTCAACGGGCTATTACGTTGCTCAACCAGGCGATTGTTGCCGCAGGCGGGCCGGAAAACTTACTGGTTACTGTGGCAAATCCAGATATCGAAACCGCGCAACGCTTATTCAAGTTTCCGGGCATCGGTCTGTTGGTGGTGACCGGCGGCGAAGCGGTGGTGGAAGCGGCGCGCAAACACACCAATAAACGTCTGATTGCCGCAGGTGCTGGCAACCCGCCGGTGGTGGTGGATGAAACCGCCGACCTCGCCCGTGCCGCTCAGTCTATCGTCAAAGGCGCTTCTTTCGATAACAACATCATTTGTGCCGATGAAAAGGTGCTGATTGTTGTTGATAGCGTAGCCGATGAACTAATGCGTCTGATGGAAGGCCAGCATGCGGTGAAACTGACCGCAGAACAGGCACAGCAGTTACAACCGGTGTTGCTGAAAAATATCGATGAGTGCGGAAAAGGCACCGTCAGCCGTGACTGGGTGGGTCGCGATGCGGCGAAAATCGCGGCGGCAATCGGCCTGAACGTGCCGCAAGAAACGCGCTTGCTGTTTGTAGAAACCCCCGCAGAACATCCGTTTGCCGTGACCGAACTGATGATGCCAGTGCTGCCGGTCGTGCGCGTCGCCAACGTGGCGGATGCCATTGCGCTGGCGGTGAAACTGGAAGGCGGTTGCCACCACACGGCGGCAATGCACTCGCGCAATATCGAGAACATGAACCAAATGGCGAACGCCATTGATACCAGTATTTTCGTTAAGAACGGACCGTGCATTGCCGGGCTGGGGCTGGGCGGGGAAGGCTGGACCACGATGACCATCACTACGCCAACCGGTGAAGGGGTAACCAGCGCGCGTACGTTTGTCCGTCTGCGTCGCTGTGTATTAGTCGATGCGTTTCGCATTGTTTAAGGAGTAACCGATGGCGCACGACGAACAATGGCTTACCCCGCGGCTGCAAACGGCGGCAACGCTGTGTAACCAGACGCCCGCCGCGTCGGAATCTCCGCTGTGGCTGGGGGTGGATCTGGGCACCTGCGATGTGGTGTCGATGGTTGTCGACGGCGACGGTCAGCCGGTGGCGGTATGCCTCGACTGGGCCGATGTGGTCCGCGACGGCATCGTCTGGGATTTCTTCGGTGCTGTCACCATTGTTCGTCGCCATCTCGATACCCTTGAGCAGCAATTTGGTCGCCGTTTTAGCCATGCGGCGACCTCATTTCCTCCTGGTACGGACCCGCGTATTTCCATCGACGTGCTGGAGTCTGCCGGGCTGGAAGTGAGCCATGTGCTGGATGAGCCAACCGCAGTCGCGGATCTACTGCAACTGGACAACGCCGGTGTAGTGGATATTGGCGGCGGCACTACCGGAATTGCCATCGTGAAAAAGGGCAAGGTGACTTATTCAGCGGATGAAGCGACCGGCGGACATCACATTTCTCTGACTCTCGCCGGAAATCGCCGTATTTCGCTGGAAGAGGCAGAGCAGTACAAGCGCGGTCACGGTGACGAGATTTGGCCTGCGGTGAAGCCGGTGTACGAAAAAATGGCGGACATTGTTGCCCGGCATATTGAAGGGCAGGGCATTACTGATTTATGGCTGGCGGGCGGCTCCTGTATGCAACCGGGCGTGGCGGAACTGTTTTGCAAACAATTCCCGGCGTTACAGGTGCATCTACCGCAGCACAGTTTGTTTATGACCCCGCTGGCGATCGCCAGTAGCGGGCGAGAGAAAGCGGAGGGGATCTATGCAAAATGAATTGCAGACCGCGCTCTTTCAGGCGTTCGATACCCTGAATCTGCAACGGGTAAAAACATTTAGCGTTCCACCGATGACGCTTTGCGGTCCGGGCGCGGTGAGCAGTTGCGGACAGCAAGCGCAAACGCGTGGGCTGAAACATCTGTTCGTGATGGCAGACAGCTTTTTGCATCAGGCAGGGATGACTGCCGGGCTGACGCGTAGCCTGGCCGTTAAAGGTATCGCCATGACGCTCTGGCCATGTCCGGTGGGCGAACCGTGCATCACTGACGTGTGTGCCGCCGTGGCGCAGTTGCGTGAATCAGGCTGTGATGGGGTGATCGCGTTTGGCGGTGGCTCGGTGCTGGATGCGGCAAAAGCCGTGGCGTTGCTGGTAACGAATCCCGATAGCACGCTGGCAGAAATGTCAGAAACCAGCGTTCTGCAACCGCGCCTGCCGTTGATTGCCATTCCAACTACCGCCGGAACCGGCTCTGAAACCACCAATGTAACGGTGATTATCGACGCGGTGAGCGGGCGCAAGCAGGTGTTAGCACATGCCTCGTTGATGCCGGATGTGGCGATTCTCGACGCCGCGCTGACCGAAGGTGTGCCGTCGCATGTCACGGCAATGACCGGTATCGACGCGTTAACTCATGCCATTGAAGCGTACAGCGCGCTGAACGCTACACCGTTTACAGACAGCCTGGCGATTGGCGCAATTGCGATGATTGGTAAATCACTGCCGAAAGCAGTGGGTTACGGTCATGACCTTGCCGCGCGCGAGAGTATGTTGCTGGCTTCATGCATGGCGG
Organism: Escherichia sp. 94.0001; assembly: GCF_013369155.2. NCBI lineage: Bacteria > Pseudomonadati > Pseudomonadota > Gammaproteobacteria > Enterobacterales > Enterobacteriaceae > Escherichia > Escherichia sp. 94.0001. The sequence continues at coordinate 22,417 of NZ_JABWMS020000048.1, forward strand.
GAATGGCATTTTCCAGTGCCGGACTTGGGTTATGTCACGCGATGGCGCATCAGCCGGGGGCGGCGCTGCATATTCCGCACGGTCTGGCGAACGCCATGCTGCTGCCCACGGTGATGGAGTTTAACCGGATGGTCTGTCGCGAACGGTTTAGTCAGATTGGTCGGGCGCTGCGAACTAAAAAATCCGACGATCGTGACGCTATTAACGCGGTAAGTGAGCTGATTGCGGAAGTCGGGATTGGTAAACGACTGGGCGATGTTGGTGCGGCATCTGCGCATTACGGCGCATGGGCGCAGGCCGCGCTGGAAGATATTTGTCTGCGCAGCAACCCGCGTACCGCCAGCCTGGAGCAGATTGTCGGCTTGTACGCAGCGGCGCAATAAATGCCGGATGCGACGCCTGTCGCGTCTTATCCGACCTGGGGGATTGCACATGTAGGGCGGATAAGGCGTTCACGCCGCATCCGCCAATGGCGCGGTGCAAGTGCCGGATGCGACGCTTGCCGCGTCTTATCCGACCTGGGGGATTACACATGTAGGGCGGATAAGGTGTTCACGCCGCATCCGCCAATGGCGCGGTGCAAGTGCCGGATGCGACGCCTGTCGCGTCTTATCCGACCTGGGGGATTGCACATGTAGAGCGGATAAAGCGTTCACGCCGCATCCGCCAGTGGCGCGGTGCAATTGCCGGATGCGACGCTTGCCGCGTCTTATCCGGCCTTCGGGATTGCACATGTAGGGCGGATAAGGCGTTTACGCCGCATCCGGCAATTAATTACAACTAACAGGGAGTAAAGGCGATGGGAATTAACGAAATCATCATGTACATCATGATGTTCTTTATGCTGATAGCTGCCGTAGACAGGATCTTGTCGCAGTTCGGCGGTTCGGCTCGTTTCCTCGGTAAGTTTGGTAAAAGTATCGAAGGATCGGGCGGCCAGTTCGAAGAAGGCTTTATGGCAATGGGCGCACTGGGCCTGGCGATGGTCGGTATGACCGCACTGGCACCAGTATTGGCCCACGTACTTGGGCCGGTGATTATCCCGGTTTACGAAATGCTCGGCGCAAACCCGTCAATGTTCGCTGGAACACTGCTGGCGTGCGACATGGGCGGCTTCTTCCTCGCGAAAGAGCTGGCGGGCGGCGATGTGGCAGCGTGGCTATACTCTGGGTTAATTCTTGGATCGATGATGGGGCCAACGATTGTGTTTTCCATTCCGGTGGCGCTCGGCATTATCGAACCTTCTGACCGTCGTTATCTGGCGCTCGGCGTGCTGGCGGGCATTGTGACCATTCCCATTGGCTGTATTGCCGGTGGTCTGGTAGCTATGTATTCCGGTGTGCAGATCAACGGGCAGCCGGTGGAATTCACCTTTGCGCTTATCCTGATGAATATGATCCCGGTACTTATCGTTGCGGTGCTGGTGGCGCTGGGGCTGAAATTCATCCCGGAAAAAATGATCAACGGCTTCCAGATCTTCGCCAAATTCCTCGTTGCATTGATCACCCTCGGTCTTGCCGCTGCGGTAGTGAAATTCCTGCTCGGTTGGGAACTGATCCCCGGTCTGGATCCGATCTTCATGGCTCCAGGCGACAAACCCGGTGAAGTGATGCGCGCCATTGAAGTTATCGGTTCTATCTCCTGCGTTCTGTTAGGGGCGTATCCGATGGTGCTGCTGCTGACCCGCTGGTTTGAAAAACCGCTGATGAGCGTCGGTAAAGTGCTGAATATGAACAATATCGCGGCAGCTGGCATGGTCGCAACCCTTGCCAACAATATCCCGATGTTCGGCATGATGAAGCAGATGGATACCCGCGGCAAAGTGATCAACTGTGCCTTCGCCGTTTCCGCTGCTTTCGCCCTGGGTGACCACTTAGGCTTCGCCGCTGCCAACATGAACGCCATGATCTTCCCGATGATTGTCGGCAAATTGATCGGCGGCGTTACGGCGATTGGCGTGGCGATGATGCTGGTGCCAAAAGAAGACGCGACCGCGGCTAAAACCGAAGCGGAGGCACAATCGTGAACACTCGCCAGCTACTGAGCGTCGGTATCGATATTGGCACTACCACCACCCAGGTGATCTTCTCCCACCTGGAGCTGGTCAACCGTGCGGCGGTGTCGCAGGTGCCGCGCTACGAATTCATCAAACGCGAAATTAGCTGGCAAAGCCCGGTGTTCTTTACCCCTGTCGATAAACAGGGCGGTTTAAAAGAAGCGGAACTGAAATCCTTAATCCTCGAGCAATATCAGGCTGCGGGCATTGCGCCGGAAAGCGTTGATTCTGGTGCCATCATCATCACCGGTGAAAGCGCGAAAACCCGCAATGCTCGCCCGGCGGTGATGACGCTCTCCCAGTCGCTTGGCGATTTTGTCGTCGCCAGCGCCGGGCCGCATCTCGAATCCGTGATCGCCGGTCACGGTGCCGGGGCGCAAACCCTTTCTGAACAACGGCTGTGTCGGGTACTGAATATCGATATTGGCGGTGGCACCGCGAACTACGCCCTGTTCGATGCCGGAAAAATCAGCGGCACCGCTTGCCTCAACGTCGGCGGTCGCCTGCTGGAAACCGACAGCCAGGGGCGCGTGGTTTACGCTCATAAACCGGGGCAGATGATAGTGGATGAGTGCTTCGGTGCAGGCACTGACGCCCGTTCGCTGACCGGCGCGCAGCTGGTGCAGGTTACCCGGCGGATGGCGGAACTGATTGTCGAAGTGATTGACGGAACGCTCTCGCCGCTCGCGCAGGCATTGATGCAAACCGGTTTGCTGCCCGCAGGTGTTACGCCCGAAATCATTACGCTTTCTGGCGGCGTGGGCGAATGTTATCGCCACCAGCCCGCCGACCCGTTCTGTTTTGCCGATATTGGCCCGCTTCTGGCAACGGCGCTGCATGATCATCCGCGCCTGCGTGAGATGAACGTGCAGTTTCCGGCGCAAACCGTACGCGCCACGGTGATTGGCGCGGGAGCACATACCCTTTCGCTCTCTGGCAGCACAATCTGGCTGGAGGGGGTACAACTGCCGCTGCGCAATTTGCCGGTGGCGATCCCAATTGATGAAACGGATCTGGTGAGTGCCTGGCAACAGGCGCTGATTCAGCTGGATCTTTGCCCCAAAACTGACGCGTACGTGCTGGCGCTTCCCGCCTCGCTGCCTGTGCGTTACGCCGCGGTACTGACGGTCATCAACGCGCTGGTCGATTTCGTCGCGCGTTTTCCGAATCCGCATCCCCTGCTGGTGGTGGCCGGGCAGGACTTTGGTAAAGCTCTGGGCATGTTGTTGCGCCCACAGCTACAACAACTCCCGTTGGCAGTCATTGACGAAGTGATTGTCCGCGCGGGGGACTATATCGACATTGGTACGCCTCTTTTTGGCGGATCGGTTGTGCCGGTGACGGTGAAATCACTCGCATTTCCTTCCTGAATACGGTAGTTATCAGGCGTGATGCTGGGTGGCGGGGTGTTAGCGGGATTATATCCGGCTGTGTATCCGGTGAAAGTGAATGGTCTGGCAGGATGAAATTAACGCTTTTGTGGCGAAAATGTTTTGGTGTGTTTTAGCACAACCCTGAAGAAAGAATAAAAATAAAAAAGGAAAAAACCAAAACCAGAAAAAGAAGAGAACCGGAAAGAGAAGAAAAAGAGAAAATAAAAAAATAAAAAACAAAAAAAGAAAGAACACTTTGATTTTCGCGTGTTTTTCGGGAGGTGCGCAAGCCTGTTCATCTGACCACGCAATAAATTTGTCCTTACAAAATAATAAGTTACTTCCTATACCACTTTTTTAGATAAGTATAACCAGAAAAAATCATTATCGGATTTGTGTGATTTTTGTTCGATTATAAGTTGTACTAATTATGGTTTGATGATTATTAATAGATTTAATAATGATGGCATAAAAACCCGGCGCGAGGACGGGCTTCGTTTGATGGTGTGTTTTGTAGCTAATCGTTGACTTTAAGGGTTAAGCAACAATATTAATCCCGCTCCTTGTCGCTGCCTCTTTGACGATCTTCCCTTCATCCTCCAGCTTTGCTAACGCCTTGTACATCCAGTGGCGACCAGGTGCGCCATGTAGCTTACCATCTTTGCCGACCTTGCCGAACGCATGTAGCGCCAACTCGTCGATAGTCCCCTTATATCCGCCTTGTTCCTTAAGCCATTGCTCAAGCTGTTCTACTTTGAATTTTGCCGGACGTCCGCCAGCCGCTTTTTGTTGTTTAGCTGGTTTTTCTACGCTATCGCTTTTGTTGCTTAAGTCAGTTATAGGTTGTTTGTCTCCGGTATCTGTTTTGTTGCTTAACTGTTTTTTCAACATATTAATCTCAGCTTTCAGTGCTGCGATCTGCTGTGCCTTTTGCTGGTTGTCACGTTCAAGCGTAATCATCTTGTTACTAACAATTTCGTCGCTACGCGCTTTATAATCCACGTCCAGCGCCATCCATTGATTGCCCTTGAATGGTGCGATGCCGTACACGCCAAGCAATGTCAGCATGTTATTTAGTTGTTCTGTGCTAACATCCCGGCTACCTTTCATGTAGCTGTTAAGCGCCTGCTCACCGATACCGAGAGCATCAGCTAACTCCTTGCGTTTCAGTTTGCCGCTACTGTTGACATAGCCCGCGCGGTCGGCGGCGGCAAATAGCAGATCCGGTAAAGTCATTGGCTGATACATTGTTCACCCCTTTAATTTGTCGCTAAACCTCTTGCTTTCTAATTTATCAACAAAATGGCGGGGTGGGTAGTGGCTTTGATGGGGAAGTTGATAGGGATCAAAAAACCCGGCGCTGGGCCGGGTCTTAGCAAGTTAGATGATTACTGGTTATCGCTGTCAGAAAGCAGTCCAATTGATTTAAAGAATTTCATCACATCCTGATAGCGATACAAGAAACCTCCGTGCTTCAGTGCTGGCATTCCCTCAACCGGATCCGGGAAAGGAGTTCCAGCATCTTTCCACTTCCTGACCAGTTTGAAAAATGAGGACTTACTAAGCCCGCCTAACATTTTTTGCACTTGCTCACGGTTAATAAGTATTGTTGCTGTCTTATCCATTATTTAATCTCCTGTGTGTTTATTTTGCGTACATTAAGGCAAACGCTCTTTTGGCTTTGCTTAGTTCATATTCGCGTTTTTCTATGATTGCCATCAGTTCTTGTGCGGTGACTGGCACGCCCGCTCTTATCAGCGCAATCTTAGTATCCATAGCGCACACTCTTTCACGCACCATATCGAAGATAATTTCCGCTCTATCGTGTTTCATGATTTCACCTCATATTTGTTGCTAAACCTTGTCACCCCTTGTTTGACTACAAAATACACCTGGTTAAGCGACTGATAAAATGATTTAGGTCAATTTATTGGTTGATGATTTATGTGTGATGGGATTTGTCTACAAATGGAAGGTTAGTCAATAAATGATGAAACCAGGGAATGGCGGTTATAATGCCAGCGGGGATTGTGAGGAAGGTTAAAGGGGCTGGCGTGGTTGTTGGCCCCTTTGTTTTTGGCGTTCTCTGGAGAAAATCCCGCCAGGATGGATTAAATGGCGGGTAAAAAATTCTCACCACTTCAATTAATCAGTGTATTTCAATCGCTTGTTTGCCAGGTTCGAAGTCCACATTGGACACCTATATTTCTGGCAGGCTTTAGAAATACCGTTCATGCGCGTGTACGTGAAATCTGGAAAATTAGCAGGGTAGTTGTGAGGGATTTTTGCGTAGCGGCGTTTGTGGCGGGATGGTCGGCGCAACTCAATTATGAGTTATAATATAAATCAATGACTTAGATAAATGTCGTGAAACGCGACGTTTAAATACCCTGAATCGGGGTGTTTGAAGGCCGCCAGTCTATCCCCCTGGCGTGGGGATTGGTTAACGGCGGCGGCCCTGGAGCATTCCGCCGGGCCTGGTTGACTCTCTTTGCATCAACCGCATCGCTGTATTCTCAATCGTCTGCTGCAACGCTTTGCTGTCTTGCTCGGTCCAGCCGTTATTGGCCTGTATGTTGTTTGTCACGTTCAGCGTGATGCCGCAACCGCCGCCAATATCGCGGCCCGGAATAATGCGACCGTTATCACCTGGGATCATGTACTGGCTGCCATTGTTCGCCTTGAATATCTCAGGCTTACCGTGTTCACCCACGCGGTACAGGTTGCCAGCACCAACCGCGCCGCCGTTGTAGCGTCCGCCACCGAAAGCTATCCCGCGAATGGCTGAAATGATCTGCGTACCCGCTGACATAGCTTGCGCATAGGCCGGAAGATTAGCCGGGAAGGGCAAGGCGTTTGCCTCAGCAAGCGCTTTCTGAAGGCTTAAAGCTGCCGACGCCAATACAAACCCCTTCTGCACAGCAAATAGCGCTTGATATGCCGCATTTTGCTCACCCGCGCCGTCTGCTATGACTCCAGACAGTTCACCGAAGAAATCGCCAAATGTGCCGATCAACTGCTGCTGATTGTTGAATAACGTGTCAGCCTCGTCTTTGATGATTTGCTGGCGGCGCATTGACGCGGTTTTCTGGATGGCGGTTAACGTGTTCTGGTACTGCTGCTCATCCAATACACCCAATTGTCTGTATTTATCCAGCGCCGCTTTCTTCTGCTGTTCCTGCATTTCTACTTGTGCCGCCGGATTCAATGCCTGGCCTGTTGCCGGATCCACGGTCGTTTGATATTCGGTCATTACCTGCTGCGTAAAGCGTCCGGCCTGTTCTTTCTGCGCTGCTAACTGCTTAGCCTTACGTTGTGCCTCTGCCTCTTCCTGTTTTGCTTTACGGGCAGCTTCTGCGGCCTGGCGTTTGGATAGCGCAATGGCTTCACGGTCTGCTCTGTTCTTCTCTTCCAGGGCGGCTTTTGCATCACGGTATGCCGTTTCCATGTTTACATATTCATCAATCTGCTCTTCGGTGTAGCCCTGGGCTTTCATCTGCATTCGTACACCTGCTTCCCAACCTTGTTCTATGGTTGCCAGGCGTGCGGCGACGGTGTCGAGCATACTGGTAAAGTTGGCGTTTCTGGCTTCTGTTGCTGCGTCACTGATAGCGCCTTTCAGTCGGTTTAGTTGGTCTTCCAGCATTGCGCCTTTGGTTTGTGCATCGACGAATTTGATAGCCAGTTCACGGAATGCCTCGTTACCGTTTTCTGTGTCCTGTAGCAATACCTGCATGAAGCCCGATAGTTCCTGCATGGCTTCCGGCGTTCTCGTTGTCGCGGCCCTATTTAGTGCTCGGATGAACTCGTAGGCTTGCTGGTTTGTCAGGTTGTATTCCTCGCCTATGTACATCACGGACTTAGCCAGCGTTGCCATCTGCGCCTGTGTGGTGGGCTGGTTGGCGTTAAGTATGGCTATCGCCTCTTTGTAGTCGTTGGTTGTGATTCCCAGGTCATCAAGTGCCTGCGCTGCCGCTTGTGCGTCAGCTTTACCACCCTGCAAGCTGCGCCAGAATGATGACATTTCCCCCTGCGCCTGTCCTGTCTGCTCTTTCAGGTCACGCAGTGCTGCAATAGCCTGGATCTCAGCCATGTTCCGCATCTGTTTCGCTACTTCAGCGTTAACCTTAGAAAGATTGGCGTAACTATCAGTCATCACCGTCACGCCCTGCTCATTTACAGCGATGACGTCGTTTAGCTTGGTTATCGCTTTATCCAGGTACTCAATTGATCCGGCTGCACTATCAGCGCCTTGCGATAGGCTTCCACCCATAGCGCCAGCGATAGCCAGCACCGCGCCCGCTACAGCGCCCATAGTACCGAAACCAGCTAATAACTGAGCGCCCTGTACGGCGAACGCCTGGAGTGCATTGCCGCCCATCTGAAGTTGTGTAGCAAGGTCTGCTATCTGGTATGATGCGTTACGGATTGCCGGGGAAAGGTTGGTTTTTACTGCTGCTGACGTTTTAGTTAACTGCGTATTTAACTTTTTGACGCCGCTATCAGCTTTCATTGCCCCGCGCTCTATACGATCGAATGCGTCGTCAGCTTGTTTCCCTGCTGTTAATAGCTTCCCTGTACGGGCGTCGACCTCGTAGTATATGGTCCCAAGATTTCTACTCATGATATTGCTATCCGCGTTGTGCGGACACCTCCAAAATTGTTGTTTACTCTGATAATTTCACATTGAAACAGTTTATTGCCGCTTCACTGTCTTCGTGTTCCGGTTTGCTTCAACCAATCACAAAAAACATCGCTTAATAGAATCAATGGCTTATAAAGCTGCATTAGCCATACTTCTTTGGTATTGATACTAAAAATCCAGTTTTTCCAGTAAAATCAGTACTGATATATGTCCATGTCGTTTTTAACGTAATGTACGTTACACGCACTGTGGATATATTCCGCCAGTCATCGCCCTGACGTAGCGGTGAATTACTTGCGAGGCTCACCCATCGGCCAGGCACCTTCATTGCGACGATAACCAATCCGGTACTCTTCCGGCAGCGGCAAGCCCTGCTCACGATATGGACGCAGATCGAAGCCAAAAACAGGATCGTCGTCGTAGGCGAGGAATAGCCCGGCAGGCTCTGCCACGCGTTCGATAATCAGTTCCCCATCTTCAACGAAGAAGATCAGATTATCGCGAAAGTCCGTTACCTCACTGACGTGATAACATTCGGCATGTGCGTCCAGCCAGGCTTCTCGGTATTCCTGAATCTCGGCTTCTGACCATGTTGAAACAGGACGCTCCCAAATTCCCAGGCTGGATTTGCCCTGGCGGGAGAATAATTTTGCCTCTTTGCTCTGCTCTGGTTTTCTGTTTAAAAAGCTCATTATTCTTCTCCTTTGAACGGATTGTTCTTGCTCTCTAATAACTTAGCGCGACCCAGTAACGTCCGGGCAAGCGCCTCCGCCTTCCTTAGCCTAAGCCCTGCGTCTTCTGCGTCCAGCTCTACATTCCTGATAGCCTCTACAGCCTGCTCCGCTGCGTCCTGGGCGTGAATCCACTTAAATATGCCGATATGCTCACGAAAGTCTGGATGCTCATATTGCCAGCGGCAGATTGTTCTGAAGCTCGGCATGTCAGGCATGTTGCCAATCTCTCTGAGACTATGGCCTTCAGCTACCAGCAAGCAGATTTCTTCAGCGATAGCGACCCCATACTTAGCGCTTTTTCTGCTTAAACTGGTGACATTAACAGGCAACTTATTGATTTCTTTACCATCACCCTCCATAATTACCCCCGAATTGATAGCGAATTGATAGCGAATTGATAGCGAATTACCCCCGAATTACCCCCGAATCACCATCATTTAACCCTCGCCTACGTCTGCGTCGATGCTTGCTAACTGGCTGTGTAGATCGCGTTCAATCATCCGCAGGCGCTTGATAAACTCTCGTTCTTCAGCATTACGAGGCGCATCTTTGGCATCAATATGCTTAAGCAGATCATGAAAGGTTCCGAAAACTAGTTCACTAAAGAGCCGGAGTTGTTGCCTTTTCATCGGCATATCACCGCTGGCATGACGGATTTCATTTACCTGGCGGGTAATAACGCGGGCCATCCCCGTGGCGATCCGAAGTGCTAACATGTCAATTTCCTCTCACTCTGTATAATGGGAAGCAGATTTAAACATTGCTAAAACACTCATTGCTTAATCTGTTAACTCAATTTCGCGTTGTTGGCCCGGTAGATCCGGGCTTTTTCTTACCTATTCGAAATAGCTGTTGAAGTCGGGAATTTTACTGCCACTGCCTGGCTTATTAGCTGGCGTGGAGAAATAAGATTCCAGATCCGGCGTTTTAGGCCCGCGCTGTGCGTTGGCGGCGGGTTGCTGTTCTTCTGGCTGTTCCTGCTGTTTACCACCAAATCGGCGTTCCAGTTGGTCCATCAGCACAACCATCATTTCCTGTAATAACTTTTCATCGACCTTATCGATGTTCTCTAACACAAGCGCCATGCCTTTTTTGAATTTCAGTTCAGCATCATCCGGTTCCGCTGCTGATTCGTTTGCCTTAACCGCCATAGCAATACGCTGGCGGGCCATATCTAAAAAGCTCATTTGTTATTCTCCCATATAAAAATAATTGTCTAGCTGATCGCGAAATTCTTTGGGACCATTGAAATACTCATCAATAGCGGCGTTGAATACAGGATCGCCATCGAAGTATTCGCTAATACGTTTATTCGTCTCGTCATCCCCATCGAAGTACTGTCTGGTAAAACTATCAGTGATCTCATTGCCGAAATATTCTCGCGGATTTGGTGCCTGCTGTGGCGCTGTGAATGCGTTTGTGGCAATGTCTGATTTATTGGCTTGTAGTTTATCGACGTTTGCCAGATACACGCCCAAAGAGCTATTTGACCCCATTACAGCCAACATTTCGCTTCGCATTGCCGCCATGTTCGGCGCGAGCGATGCTAATTGAGCTTTAATTTTGTCCACTTCCTGATTAACAATACGGTCAATCAGTGGTTGATTCGTGCGAATAATTTCCTGTGCCAACTGGCGAATATATTCTTTGCGTGTCATTTCTTATCTCCGTTCATCTCATTTCTGTAAAAAACCCATACCGTGGCCCAGGCGATTTGAAATTTTCCCGGCAAGCATCCGGCGAATATGTTTTTCGTTGATGATGTCGTGAGTGACCGGATCTTCACCTTTCATACATTCCGGCATCTGGTCAAACAATACGGAAGCGCCTTCATCAATAATCTCAGTTAAGACTGCTGGCAGCATATTAATGATGCGTTCTGCTTCGTCGTTCATTGCTTTATCGAACGCTTTTTTATCCATTGCTTCAGTAGAAGGCTTGTAATTATCGCCAACCAAATTAAGGTAAGTGTCATTTGGATGATACATGGTAATTTCCTCTTAAATGTGGCTTTTAAATACTTGTTTATGCGTTGCTACGCGAAAAATAGAATTTATTGTGTGCTGTTGCAGGTTAATTTTTGCGTGACGCTTTGCTGTAGTAGAACGCCATAATTTCAGATCGGATAAACTTAATTCGCGCACCGACCGGAGTAACCGGAACGGGCCAACCTTTAATCTTATTCATCCACCGGAATATCGTGCGACGGGTAACGCCGAATAAAGCGGCTACCTCGTTCACCGTCATTAATTCGCTATCATTCATGTTCTCACCTCGAAAAAGTAGCGGTGAGGAAAAATATGGAGAAAACCCTCACCGCGCCCTGAATGAAATTAAAGACCAACATCACAGTTGATACTTAATATTATATTCCTCATGTCACTGCTTCACATCTTTTACCATACAGTGAAAAGGGATATTCTGTAATATTTACAAAACTTTTAATTAGCAAGAAATAATTGCGCCCCTCACATAACGGCGCGATAATATTAGCGAGGATTAGCCATCCTCAACTCCAAAATGTGATCTATAACTACAACGATTGATTTCACTTCCCCGCTTTCTCCGGCGGGATTTTTTTTTGCCTGCAATCACCACATCAAATTAATTAAAGTCCGATGCCATTTAAACGCAATATAACGCTTCTGACGGCCTTAATTTTTGGCTATGCATTTGCTCATGTGCGATTAAATTACGCAGCCTTCACCGTGTTCTTCAGCGTCAGGATAACTTCTACGCCAGCACGACCACGGTTAATCACTACGGCGTCACCATTGTCTGACAGTTCGGATAACATCGCCGCCAGTGTACGGCGTCCGGGCGTCTTAGTAGGCCAGCACGCTTTGGCTAACGCATCACGCGATCCGGTAAAAGCACCGCCAACTGTTTTCAGATGGTCAATCAACGTTTGCACACGATAGCGCTTAGGCTTCCTTAAAGTGTGCAAAACTGCTGTATTGTCTGGCTTCGCGGCTGGTGGCGGGGTAATACTTCGTTGGTCCACATCCCAATCCAGATGCCACGGTGGCAAATCATCGAACGGGATAGATGACCAGTCTGTATCTCTCATGGTGTCTACTCCTTTGTAAGCGGCATGGTTGCCCGTAATTGCACACTTTCTACATAACTAGCGTATCGCCATCGCGGATAGGTCGCTAATTTAGTCAAAGTGTGCAAATACGTGATGCAGCAAGGGCTAGCGGGCGACTCGTTATCAAAATGAGCACGTCAGCGGGGAAAGTGTGCAAATACGTGATGTGGTGGGACGAAATAGCCTGGCAGGATTTGCGTGTGGTTGATTGGTCCAGATTTGGGCCAATGAGCAGGATCTGCGTGTGGTTTGCTCTCCCCAGTTTTGGGGAATGGTCCGATCTGGACTTTATTGATTTTATTGGTAAATCAAAAATGAGTTACGGCTGGCTTGTCCGGTGGGAGGCGGCTGTTTCATCCTGCATTTCTGCAAGTTCTTGATTTTATCTAACTTTCGCCAATGGCCTAAGTTGTTAATTCTTCCGGCGGCACAAATAAAAACGCCTGCGAGGGCAATGCAGGCGCTTTGTGTACAGGCTTATCAGTACGGGATGTGCGTTAGAAGGCGAAGCGGCGACATTCGCGGATCATGCGCCATTCGTATTGGTGAGTAATCCACTCATGCCACTCTTTTTTGTCTTTAGGGGCGTGTGGTTTGCGCATTTCACGGATTTTTTCGGCAATTTGCTTAGGGCTTACTTTGCTTTCTGATTGGCTTTGCATGATGGTATCCTCAAATTTTCGCGCAAAATGTGGTAACACCCTTAAAAGACTAACTTCAAAAGACTAAAACCAGGGGATGGTCCCTATCGCTACGCTCTAGGTACCATATATGGACGCTCCCGGAATGCAATGCTTTCTTCAGTTATGTAATAAAACGGG